>NZ_JBFUGE010000323.1:0-6936 GCF_056403075.1 Ideonella sp. P3_A4
GCATGACACCGCCATGTCGCGGCGCTAGTTACTTAGAGCACTTTTGCGGGCGCGATATTTGCCCCTTGCTCTTGCAACAAAGTGCGTAATACCGAGCGGTGGCACTGCGCCTCTATCTCACAGTAACAACCGACAGAAAAATGACTTTGATGTGACAGCGCCGCCAGCAACGCGATCGAGCGCGCCGCATCGGGCTCGGCCATCTCGTGCCGGTAGGCCTTGACGAACGCGGCCCACTGCGCCTGGGTCTCGGCCTGCTGGCCCAGCTTCATCGTCTCGGCGCTGGGCGCCAGGTTCGGGTACCAGACGTCGTAGTAGTTGCGCGAAGCGAACTCGGTCTTCGGCACGCCGCGCGGCGGCCGCCGCACGGTGCCGATGCGCGTGCCTTCGTCGGGCACGCGCTCGCTGCCGAGCTTGACGATGTGAACCGGCATAAGGTCGATCAGTCGATCAGTCGAGCTTCAAGCGCTGCAGCTGCACGACCCGCTTGTAGGTCAGCAGTTCGTCCTGGATCTGCTTGGCGAAGTCGGCCGGTGAGTTGGCGACAATGATCGAGCCGGTGTCCTCGATGCGCTTCTTCACCTCAGGCATCTCGACAGTTTTCTTCACCGCCGCGTTGATCTTGTCGACGATGTCCTTGGGAAGATTGGCCGGCGCGTGGATGCCGTAGAAGGCCATGCGGTTCACCGGGGTCAGCCCGACCTCGGCAAAGGTCGGCACGTTCGGCAGCGAGGCCACGCGCTGCGGCGCCGCGACAACGATCGGGATCAACCGGCCGTCCTTGATGAAGGGCAGCGCCGACGGCAGGTTGTCGAAGATGATCGGCACCTGGCCCGCGACCACGTCGTTCAGCGCCGGGCCCGCGCCGCGGTACGGGATGTGGGTGATGAACGCCTTGGTCAGGCTCTTGTACAGCTCCATCTGCAGGTGGCCGATGCCCCCGGTGCCCGAGGTCGCAAAGCTGTATTTGCCGGGCTTGGCCAGGATCTCAGCCAGGAAGGCCTTGTAGTCCTTGGCCGGGAACGACGGGTGCACGGCGATCACGTTCGGCGTCGCGGCAATGTTGGTGATCGGCGTGAAGCCGGCGATCGGGTCGTAGCTGACGGCCGGGTTGATTGCTGGGTTGGCGGCCGTCGTCGAGACGGTTGCCATGCCCAGCGTGTAGCCATCGGGTGCGGCACGCGAAATCTCGGTCGCGCCGACCACGCCGCCGCCGCCGCTCTTGTTCTCGACGATCACCGTGCCGCCCAGGTTCGGGCCCAGCTTCTCGGCCACCACACGGGCAATGATGTCGGTCGTGCCACCCGGTGCAAACGGCACGATCAGCTTGATCGGTTTGGTCGGGTAGCCCTGCGCTTGCGCCGAGGTGGCGACCCACGCGCAGGCCAGCAAGGCAGTGGCGGCGACAAGGTGGCGACGAGTGGTCATGCGCATCTCCAGTACAAAGGTGATGTTTGTTGAATGATGTCAGGAAAGAGCCCATTGCATGCTCGCGCCGACACTGTCAGCAGGGTTTGTGGGAATCACGTAGCAAAGGCCCTCCGAGGCCTATCGTTTTCACTATGCTGCGGCTCCATGCCTGACGCGTTCAAGAACCTGATCAACGCCCGCACGGTGGCCGACGCCGCAGCCCACCTGCACACCGCCTGGCCAGCGTTCGACCGCCGCCGCTTCGAGCGACTGGCCGGCCAAGGGCTGGACGGGCTGGAGATGAAGGCCCGTGCGATGCAGATCGCCGAGGCGCTGGACGCCTGCCTGCCAGCGGACTTCAAGCAGGCTGCGGCCATCGTCGAGGCTGCGCTGGCGCCCGCGGGCGGGCACGGTGTCAGCGGCAACGACACAGACGGTGCTGGCTTGCGCGGCTGGGTTGTCTGGTCGCTGGGCGAATTCGTCGCCCGACGCGTGGCGCAGCGCCCGGCTGATCTGCAGCGTGGCCTGCAGTGCCTGCACGCGTTGACGCAGCGCTTCACCGCCGAGTTCGCGATCCGCCCGCTGCTGCGCGACCACCCGAGCGACGTCTGGCCGGTGCTGATGCGCTGGTCCGAAGACCCGAGCGCCGCGGTACGCCGCCTGGCCAGCGAAGGCAGCCGCCCTCGCCTGCCATGGGGGTTGCGCTTGCAGGCATCGGTGGTCGACCCGAGCCCCGCGTTCGCGTTACTGCACAAGCTGCAAGACGACCCCGACGAGATCGTGCGCCGCAGCGTCGCGAACCACTTGAACGACATCGCCAAAGACCACCCTGACCTGCTGGCCGACTGGCTTGACCAGCACCTGCCCGACGCGTCGGCCGAGCGACGCGCGCTGCTGCGCCATGCCAGCCGCACGCTGATCAAACAGAGCCATCCACGGGTGATGGCGGCCTGGGGTGTCGGCGGGCGCTTCAAGGGCGACGCCACATTCAGCATCGCTCCAAAGAAGGTCGCCGTGGGCGACGAGCTGGTGTTGACGCTACAGCTACGCTCACGCGCTCGGAGCACGCAAACGCTGGTGATCGACTATGCGGTGCACCATATGACCGCCCGCGGCACCCCGTCACCCAAGGTGTTCAAAGGTTGGTCATTGACGCTGGCCCCCGGCGAGGAGCGCACCCTCACCCGCCGCCACAGCCTGAGGCCGATCACCACGCGGCGCTACTACGCGGGTTGGCACGCCATCAGCGTCAACATCAACGGCACCCAAGTCGCCGAGGCCGGATTCACCCTCGCCTGACGCGACACGCGCGACTCCGAACTCAGACGAGCTCGGGACTTCTCACTGCAACCAACACCACTTCACCCCGGTCTTCACGCGGGCGGTGGCGCAGCCACCAGACGCCGCCCTTGCGGATCGACCAGGGCACCAGCAATTCGGCTTCGGCGCCAAGCAAGCGCGCACCTGTCATCAGGTACGCCGCAGTCAAGCCGAGCGTGGGTTGATGACCCACCACCAGCACTGGCTCGCGGGCATCGGGCCAGCGCACGGCGGCCAGCAGCCCCTCGACCGAGCCTTCAGGTGCCAGCGCTTCAGAGATCTTGAACTTGCGTTCCAGCGTCTCGGCCGTCTGACGCGCACGCAAGGCCGGGCTGACCAGCACCTTGGTCGAATGCGGCAGCACCTGGTTCAGCCATTCGGCCACGCGCCGGGCGTGGCGTTCACCCTTGCTGGTCAGGCCACGTGTCGGGTCGTCGACGCCATCGGCCAGCTCTTCGGCTTCGGCGTGGCGCCAGAGGATCAAGTCCATACGGGTCGAGTATCGATCAGCCCGCCCCACCGGGGCCAAAGCGCGCCATCAGCGCCTGCTGCGCACTGGCGCCGCCCCGCTCGGCACGGTAGCTGCCGTCGCTTTGCAGCAGCCAGGCATCGCGGCTGTCGTAAAGGTAGGGCACCAGGCACTCGTCGAGCACGCGCTGACGCAGCTTGGGGTCGCGTACCGGCCAGGCGAGCTCGATGCGGCGGAACATGTTGCGCCCCATCCAGTCGGCGCTGGACAGGTACAGCGCCTCGTCTTCGTCGCCATCGCCCCAACGGAAGTACAGGATCCGAGAGTGCTCGAGGAAGCGGCCGATCACCGAGCGCACGCGGATGTGGTCGGTCTCGCCAGCCAGGCCCGGTGGCAACATGCAAGCGCCGCGCACGATCAGGTCGATCTGGGCACCGRCGCGGCCGGCGTCGACCAGCGCATGGATCATCGCCGGCTCGGTCAAGGCATTGCACTTGACGACGATGCGGGCCGGCTTGCCAGCCTTCGCGGCTTCGGCGACCTGGGCGATGTGCTTGACCAGCCGGCGGTGCAGCACGAAGGGTGCGGTCAGCAGGTGGCGCGGCGGCTTGACCCGCGTCAGGCTGGCGATCTGCTGGAACACCCCGTCGGCGTCGGCCGCGATGCCGGGGTCGGCCGTGAGGTAGCCCACATCGGTGTACAGCCGCGCCGTCTTCGGGTTGTAGTTGCCGGTGGACAGGTGAACATAACGGCGCAAATGCGTGGCACCCTTGCTGGTGGTTTCACGCCGGGTGACCAACAGCAGCTTGGCATGCGTCTTCAACCCGACGATGCCGTAGACGACCTGCGCGCCGACTGCTTCCAGCCGCTCGGCCCAGTTGATGTTGGCTTCTTCGTCGAAGCGTGCCTTCAGCTCGACGACGACCATCACCTCTTTGCCGCGCCGTGCTGCTTCGATCAGCAGGTCCATCAGGACTGACTTTTCGCCGGTGCGGTAGACCGTCTGCTTGATCGCCAGCACCTCGGGGTCGTGCACCGCCTGGCGCAAGAACTCCACCACCGGCTCGAAGCTTTCGAACGGGTGGTGCAACAACACGTCGCGTTCACGCAAGGTGTCGAAAAAGGCATGGTGACGCGGCAACCGGCCTTCGGGCCAAGCCGGCTCGTAGCGCGGGAAACGCATCCACTCGCCACCCACCAAGTCATCGGCCTGGTCGATCAGTTGGGTCAGCCGCACCAGGTTGACCGGGCCGTTGACGCGGTACAGCGCGGCGTCGGGCAGGTCGAACTGTTCGAGCAGCAAGCGCCACAGCTGCTCGGGGCAGCTGTTGACCACTTCCAGGCGAATGGCCTGGCCGAAGTGGCGCGTGGTCAGGCCGCTGCGCAGCGCCTGGCGCAGGTTGGTGACGTCGTCCTCGTCGACATCCAGGTCGGAATCGCGTGTGACCCGGAACTGCGAGAAGAACTCGACCTCGCGGCCGGGAAACAGGTCTTGCAGGTGCGCGCGGATCACACTCGACAACAGCACGAAGCCCTGCCGCCCCGGCCGGCACACGGTGGCCGGCAGGCGGATGACCCGCGGCAGCACCCGCGGCACCTTGACGATGGCGATCTGGCTCTCGCGGCCGAACGCATCGCGCCCGCCCAGGCGCACGATGAAGTTCAGCGACTTGTTGGCCACCTGCGGAAAAGGGTGGGCCGGGTCCAGCCCGACCGGGATCAGCAGTGGCCGGACCTCGCGCTCGAAGAAAGCCGCCACCCATTGGCGCTGCGCGTCGTCACGGTCTTCGTGGTTGATGACCTCAATGCCGTGGCGCGCCAGGGCCGGCATCACCTCGTCGTTGAAGACCGCGTACTGCTCGTCGATCAGGGCATGGGCGCGGGCGGCGACTTCGGCCAGGTCGGCGCGCGAGGCTTCGCCGGGCGCGGCGCGGGCAGCTTCCAGCGTGTCGGCAAAGCGGACTTCGAAGAACTCGTCGAGGTTGGACGAGACGATGGTCACGTAGCGCAGCCGCTCGAGCAGCGGCACGTCTTCACGCTGGGCCTGGGCCAGCACCCGGCGGTTGAACTCCAGGATCGCCTGCTCGCGGTTGAGCAATGCCAAGGGGGCGCTGGTGCTCGGGGCAGGCGCGTCTACCGAGGCCGCGCCGGACAAAAAATCGCTCATGGCGCCAGTTTATGAATCTGTTGTGACATTGGAATGACCCTTTCGGCCTGTGCCGCCCTCCGAGGGTCCGGTGCCGGCCCGAACAGCGGCGGCACCTCGCGCACCATCAGGCGCCCAGCGCCGAAGCGCTGGCCGCCACGGTTTCCGGCAGACGCGGCGCCACCGCGGGCACCTCTTGCTCGTCCGCAGCCAGGGCCAGCGCCATCTGCGTCCAGTCGATCAGTTCGAGCCGGCCGTCGGCGTGTTCGGCCAGGGCGGTCAGGCTTTCGACCCAGTCGCCATCGTTGGCGTAGAGCACGCCGTCGATCTCGCGCATCTCGGCATGGTGGATGTGGCCGCAGACCACGCCGTGCACGCCGCGCTTGCGCGCCTCGCGCGCGACGGCCGACTCGAAGTCGCTCACGTAGCTGACTGCGCGCTTGACCTTGAGCTTCAGGTATTTCGACAAGCTCCAGTACGGCAGGCCCAGACGGCCACGCAGCCGGTTCAGGTGCCGGTTGAGCTTGAGCGTGAACTCATACAGCGAGTCGCCCACGTAGGCCAGCCACTTGGCGCATTGGATGACACCGTCGAACAGGTCGCCATGGGTGACCCACAGGCGCTTGCCATCGGCTGTCTCGTGCACGCAGTCTTCGATCACCTCGACACCACCGAAGCTGTGGCCGAGGTACTTGCGCGCGAACTCGTCGTGGTTGCCCGGCACGAAGACGACCCGCGTGCCCTTGCGCACTTTTCGCAGCAGCTTCTGCACCACGTCGTTGTGGGCCTGCGGCCAGTACCAGCCACGCCGCAGTTGCCAGCCGTCGATGATGTCGCCCACCAGGTACAGCGTGTCGGACTCGGTGACCTTCAGAAACTCCAGCAGCGCATGGGCCTGGCAGCCCGGCGTGCCGAGGTGGATGTCGGAGATCCACAGCGTGCGAAACCTCAGCGTCGGGTGCGACGGCGCGGCGGCATGCGACGGGAGCGGCAGGTCGAGGGCGGCGGTCTGCATGGCCTTGCATGCTCGCGGCGACCCATGACGCGCCCGTGAAAAGGTCATGAACTTTCAATGACCTGCCACCCGACCGGCGCTTGTTCAACGATCTTCAGCAAACCCTCGTTCATGAAGGTGAAAGCCTTGTGACAGAAGGTTGTCGCCGACATCATGCGGCCCACGCACCTGGACCGCAGGTTGCGCCCCACTTGATTCGCCCACAAGGAGACCAGCTTGAATTCGCATTCTCTTCGTCGCGTGGCCCTCGCCTGCGCGGCCTTGTTCAGCATCGCGGCCCAGGCCGCCGCGCCGGCCGACCATTCGGCCGCTGTCTCTCGCGCCCTCGCCCATCTGCAGCAAGGCGAACGCTCGGCGAGCAGCACCGGCTTCGAAGCCAACGATGTGATCCTCGACGCCGACGGCACTGAGCACGTGCGCTTCGCCCGTCGCTTCCAGGGCCTGCGCGTGATCGGTGGTGACGTGGTCGTCCACAGCCACGCCAACGGCGAGCTGCGTGGCCTGTCGCGCACGCTGGCCTCGGCCCCGATGCTGGCCGTGCAGCCCAAGCTGAAGGCTGCCGACGCTGAGTGGCTC
>NZ_JBFUGE010000324.1:0-6909 GCF_056403075.1 Ideonella sp. P3_A4
GCGGAGTGGGCTCGACCGCCAATTACGCGGTCCTGCGCGACAAGCTGGCCCCCAGGGGTCGTGCGACGCTGATGGCCGACTCGGGACCGATGATGAATGCGCCGCGCGGCAACACCAAGGAACAGTCGCCGTCGCTGCCGCTGCATGAGCTGATCCGCGCCAGCTGGGGGCTGGACCTGCCCGGCGGCATGATCCCGACGCTGATGGCCAAGCTGCCGGGGCTGGACTTCAACAACATGGGCAGCCTGAACGGCGCCTTGGCGCGCCACTACCCGAAGGACCGCTTCGGCTACCTGGTCTTCCAGCAGGACGGCATCTTCTCGGGCTTCAGCTACCTCGACTTCTTCCCCGACATCGCCAACGAGACCGATCCGGAGAAGCAAAAGCAGATGCTCAACGTGCTGTGGCGACAGGACATCGCGGCCTGGCTGCCCTCACTCGACGCTGAGCCCAACATCTCGTACCACGTACCGTTCTTCCGTGACTTCAACGAGTCGCACTGCCTGACGATCGTCGACTTCTCGGGCACCGGCATCCAGGAGAAAGGCATCGTCAGCGCCGGGACCTTCGTCAACAACGGGCTCGACCGCAAACCGCCGATGCGCAACGTCGAGCAGGACCAGGTGAGTGACCTGACGCAGCCCTTGTCCATTGCATTGGAGATCCTCGCGATCGTCCTCGACATCTTTGGCTGACCCTGAAACAACAAGGGCGCCTCGCGGCGCCCTTGTTCTTACTTGAGTGCTTTGAAGCGCATGCGGTGTGGCCGCGCGCCTTCTTCGCCCAGACGGCGCTTCTTGTCTTCCTCGTACTCCTGATAGTTGCCTTCGTAGAAGTACCACTGCGACTCGTCTTCGACGGCCAGGATGTGGGTGCAGATGCGGTCGAGGAACCAGCGGTCATGGCTGATCACCATCGCTGAGCCGGCGAACTCGAGCAGCGCGTCTTCCAGCGCCCGCAGGGTTTCGACGTCCAGGTCGTTCGACGGTTCGTCAAGCATCAGCACGTTGCCGCCCTGGGCCAGGGTCTTGGCCAAGTGCAGGCGGCCGCGCTCACCACCGGACAGTGAGCCGATCAGCTTCTGCTGGTCGTTGCCCTTGAAGTTGAAGCGGCCGATGTAGGCGCGGCTGGGCATCACGAACTTGCCGACGATGATGTTGTCCAGGCCGCCGGAGACGTCCTGCCACACGGTCTTGTCGTTGGCCAGGCTGTCGCGGCTCTGGTCGACGAAGGCCAGCTTGGCGGTCTTGCCGACCTTGACCTCGCCCGAATCCGGCTGCTCGCTGCCCTGGATCATGCGGAACAGCGTCGACTTGCCGGCCCCGTTGGGGCCGATGATGCCGACGATCGCGCCGGCCGGCACCTTGAAGCTCAGGTTGTCGATCAGCACCCGGTCGCCGAAGCTCTTGGTGACGTTGACGAACTCGATCACCTCGTTGCCCAGGCGCTCACCGACCGGGATGAAGATCTCGTTGGTCTCGTTGCGCTTCTGGTAGTCGACGTCGCTCAGCTCCTCGAAGCGGGCCAGGCGCGCCTTGCTCTTGGCCTGCCGGCCCTTGGCGTTCTTGCGCACCCACTCCAGCTCCTGCTTCATCGCGCGGGTGCGGGCGTCCTCGGTCTTCTGCTCCTGCTCCAGGCGCTTTTCTTTCCCGTCCAGCCAGTCGGAGTAGTTGCCCTTGTACGGATAGCCAGAGCCGCGGTCGAGTTCGAGGATCCATTCGGCCGCGTTGTCGAGGAAGTAGCGATCGTGGGTGATGGCCACCACGGTGCCGCTGAAGCGCTTGAGGAACTGCTCCAGCCACTCGACCGACTCGGCGTCCAAGTGGTTGGTCGGCTCGTCRAGCAGCAGCATGTCGGGCTTGCTCAGCAGCAGGCGGCACAGCGCGACGCGGCGCTTCTCGCCACCGGAGAGCTGCCCGATCACGGCGTCCCAGGGCGGCAGGCGCAGCGCGTCGGCGGCGATGTCGAGCTGGTGTTCGGTGTTTTCGCTGCCGGCCGCAGCGATGATGGCTTCCAGCTCGGCCTGTTCGGCGGCCAGCTTGTCGAAGTCGGCGTCCGGCTCGGCGTACTCGGCATAGACCTCGTCCAGCCGCTTCTTGGCCGCCAGCACGCCGCCGATGCCCTCTTCGACCGACTCGCGCACGGTCTGCTCGGGCTTCATCTGCGGCTCCTGCGGCAGGTAACCGATCTTGATGCCCGGCATCGGCGTGGCTTCGCCTTCGATTTCCTTGTCGATGCCGGCCATGATCTTCAGCAGCGTCGACTTGCCCGAGCCGTTCAGGCCTAGCACGCCGATCTTGGCGCCGGGGAAGAAGGACAGCGAGATGTCCTTCAGGATCTGCCGCTTCGGCGGCACGATCTTGCCGACGCGGTTCATGGTGAAGACGTATTGCGCCATTGCGGGATGTCCTGCGAGTGGTCGGGAAAGCGGGGGCGCCGCCGTGATGCGGATCCGGTCGGCGCGTCCGGGCAGCGCGCCGCCAGTGCAGGCGGGGCTGTCGCCGGTCAAACGCGGATTATCGCCCGGCCAGCGTTTCGGCGCTTCGCCGGTCCAATGGCACCTGCATGGTTTCCGGCAACTCGCCCGGCTCGGGTCGGCTGGTGGCGCCCCAGCCCTCGAGGAAGGGCAGCAGGCGCAGCAGCGGCATCGGCCGTGCCACCAGGTAACCCTGGATCAGGCGGCAGCCGGCGTGGTTCAGCACCTCCAGCTGCACCGGCTCCTCGACCCCTTCGGCGATCGTCTGCATGCCCAGCGTGGTGGCCAACTGCACGATGGTGCGCACGATCGCGCGGGCGTCGTGGTGGGTCATCAACTCGCGCACGAAGGCACGGTCGATCTTCAGCGTGTCGAACGGGAAGCGGCGCAGGTACTGGAAGGCCGAGTAGCCGGTGCCGAAGTCGTCCAGCGCGATGCGCACGCCCAGGGCCTTCAGCGCATGCAGGTGCGACAAAGCGGCGGCCGGGTCGTCCATGAAGACCGATTCGGTGATCTCCACCTCCAGCCGCGACGGCGGCAGGCCGCTTTGGCGCAGCGCCTGCTGCACCTCTTCGAGAAAACCTTCCTGCATCAGCTGCACCGGCGACACGTTGACCGATATCGCCAGCCCCGGCAACGCCGCCTGGGCCTCGGTGCAGGCGCGCGACAGCACCCAGGCGCCGATGTCGCCGATCAGCCCGCAGCGTTCGGCCACGGGGATGAACTCCGAGGGCTCGACGGTGCCCAGCTCCGGGTGCTGCCAGCGCAGCAGCGCCTCGGCGCTCGCCACCTTCCAGTCGGCCACGGCCACCTGAGGCTGCCATTCCAAGCTCATTTCGCCGCGCTCGATCGCCTCGCGCAGCGCCGCCTCGACCTGGCTGGCGCGCCGGTTGCGCTGGCCGAGCGACGGCACGAACAGCTCGAAGCGGCCGCGGCCCCGCTCCTTGGCGGCGTACAGCGCCAAGTCGGCGTTGCCCAGGATCTCGTCGACCGTGTGGCCGTGCTCGGGGATCAGCGCGACGCCGATGCTGGCGCCCATCGACACCAGCCGGCCCTGGATCACCGCCGGCCGGTTCAGCACTTCGACCAGGCGCTGCGACAGTTGCTGCACCTCGCCATCGCTGCGTACGTCGTCCAGCACCACCGCGAATTCGTCGCCGCCCAGCCGGGCCAACAGGTCGCTGCTGCGAACCATGCCCTGCAGGCGTCTGGCCACCTGGCGCAGCACCGCGTCGCCAGCCGAATGGCCGAATGAGTCGTTGATGGTCTTGAAGTTGTCCAGGTCCAGACACAACAAGGCGCTGCGCCGGCGCGGCTCGCCCGAGGCCGTCAAGGCTTCGTCCAACCGCTCGCGCAATTGCACCCGGTTGGCCAGGCCGGTCAATGAATCGAAGTGGGCCAGGTAGGCCAGGCGCTGGTGCGTCACACGCTGCTTGGTCACATCGCTGATCACGCCGCGCCAGCCGGTGCTGTGGCCGGCTTCGTCCAGCAAGGGCTTTGCGGTGATCGACCACCAGGCCGAGCCATCGCGCTGCTTGACCTTCAGCACGACGTCGCGAAACGGCTTGTCCAGCAGCACCGCACGGCGCAGCGCCGGCAGACCGCTGGACTCGTCGATCACCACGCCGGCGCGGCGCTTGGGCATCTTGGTGCGCGACTGCAGCACGTCGACCAAGGTGCTCTTCTGCAGCTTTTCGCGGCTGCGGCCCAGCAAGGCGACCAACCGGTCCGAGACATGGGTGAAGCGGCCGCGGCGGTCGACCTCCCACAGCACGTCGACCGAATGTTCCTCGAAGTCGCGCAGCAGCAGGCCGACAACCTGGCTTTGGCGCTCAGCCTCGCGCTGCGATGCCAACCGGGCGCTGAACAGGCGGCTGATCGTCACCACCCCGGCCAGGATGACGACGGTGTAGACCACCACCATCGCCGCCAGCCCGAACAGCACGGCATGGCCGGTGCGCAGCAGTGAAATGATCGCGGCGCTGCTCAGCACCGCGATGTGGACCAGGCTGGCAGGCAGCACCGTGGCCAGCACGAAGGCCCCGGCGCACAGCACGCCGCTGGTCAGCACCGCCAGCATCAGCTGCTGGGTCGGCGCGGCCATCGGCAGCCAGAGCAGGGGCACCACTGCCCACGCTCCGCTGATGAAGGCGGACTGGGCGGTTGCCCGCACCACGGCCCGCGGCGGCATCTGCCTCACGACACGGCCACGCCAACGCCACCAGCTGTGCATCGCGTGGGCGCAGCCGCCAACGAACAGGCATGCCCAGATCGCCAGGTGCAGCACCGGCACGGTGCGCGCCAGAAAGACCAGCACCAACGCGGCGTTCAACAGGTTGGCGGCCATCACCAGCGGCGTCATGCGCAGCACCGCCTCGATGTGGCGTGCGCGTGCTTCGCCCGCAGCCGCCTCGGCCGAGCTGTAAAGCCACTGTTCTTGTTGCCACAAAAGCCGCAACCGGCCGAGCATGGACGATTCGTGCTCCACGCCGTCCTTTCGTCTTCTGGGTCAGGTGGCCGGCCCAACGGGCCGGGGCAGCGGACACGTTCGCCCGCCGATCTGCGATTTATCGGACATCACAGCACCGGCTGAAGGCTCCTGACCGGGTGATCTTGTTCAACAACGCTCAATTCTGCGCCGGCCGGCAGTGTCGGCCCGCTGCAGTCTCGACGGCGTCCTGGTCAAAATCAATTGCACGGAGCGTGCCATTTGCCGCACCGAATGACACCGATCAACGATGGAGCAAGCCCGAAGCATGAAGACATTTTCTGCCCGCACGCTGATCGCCCTGGCCGCCGCTGCGGCCATGGGCGGCGCCCTGGCCAACCCGGCCAAGGTCGACGCCGACCTGCAGCGCAGCGAGCTGCGTTACGTGGCTTCCGAAGTGCTGGTGCAATTCCGCGCCGGCCATGCACCAGCCGCCCGGGAGGCCGCCCTGGCAGCGCTCGGCGCCCAGTCGGTGCAGCGTCTGCGCGCTGCCGCCGACGGTGAACTGCACCGGGTGCGCCTGCCGCAGGGCTTGGCCGTGGCCGACGCCATCCGCCACCTGCGGGCGCAAGGTGCCGTCCGCTTCGTCGAGCCGAACTGGATCTACACCCACCAAGCCGGGCCGAACGACCCCTACTACCAGGACGGCAGCCTGTGGGGCGTCTACGGCGACACCTCGCCCGGCCAGCAGAACCAATACGGCAGCCAGGCCGCTGAAGCCTGGGCGGCCAACAAGAAATGCTCGGCCAACGTCGTCGTCGCGATCATCGACGAAGGCGTGATGACCACCCACCCGGACACCCAGGCCAACATCTGGCAGAACCCGCTTGAGATCGCTGGCAACGGCATCGATGACGACGGCAACGGCTTCATCGACGACATCAACGGCTGGGACTTCGAGAACAACGACGCGTCCACCTTCGACGGCGTGGGCGACGACCACGGCACGCACGTGTCGGGCACGATCGCCGCGGTGCGCGGCAACGGCATCGGCACCGCCGGCATCTGCGGCAAGGCCAAGATCGTCAACGCCAAGTTCCTGGGCGCCAACGGCGGCACCACCGCCAACGCGATCCTGGCGATCGACTACATCACCGACCTGAAGACCCGCCAGGGCCTGAACCTGGTCGCCTCGAACAACTCGTGGGGCGGCGGCGGTTTCTCGCAGGGCCTGAAGGACGCGATCGACCGCTCGGGCGCGGCCAACATCCTGTTCATCGCCGCGGCCGGCAACGGCAACATCTTCGGGGTCGGCCAGAACACCGACAACAAGCCGAACTACCCGTCGGCCTACACCAGCGAGAACATCATCGCGGTGGCGTCGATCACCAAGACCGGCGCCAAGTCGGGCTTCTCGAACTACGGCCTGGTGTCGGTCGACCTGGGTGCACCCGGCTCGGGCATCTGGTCGACAGTGCCGAAGATGGTCAACGGTGTGCTGACGCCGAGCTATGCCTCGTACGACGGTACCTCGATGGCCACCCCGCACGTGACCGGTGCAGTCGCCTTCTACGCCTCCCTGCACCCGGGACTGACGGCAGCGCAGATCAAGGCGGCCATCCTGGCAGCCGCGGTGCCGACGCCGTCGCTGGCCGGCAAGACGGTGACCGGCGGCCGGCTCGACGTGAGCGGTTTCTGACCCGCTGTCAACCACATTTCCGTGGCCAAGGCCCGTCATTCGACGGGCCTTTTTCATGGCTCTTTGCGCATTGAGTAGTGACAGGCGCAGGCCATGAGCCAGTGGAAGTGCATCGTGCCAGGTAGACGGCGGCAAGCCGGGTTCCCTGGAGAAGRCGATGCAGGAACAAGACTGGAAGCGGTGGTTGAAGCGGTTGCACGAGCTCAGCGCTCGGCAGCGCCAGGCGCTGATGGCGCAGTTGCACACACCGGACGAGGGCGAGCGGGTTCTGGCTCAGATTGACCAGGCGGGCGAAGCGACGCCGAG
>NZ_JBFUGE010000325.1:0-6897 GCF_056403075.1 Ideonella sp. P3_A4
CGTCGGGCCAGACCGGCGAGCCCATAGATTCGTAGGCTGCCAGGTTGCGGTTGGCGTTGACCATCGTCGGCCCCACCTGCGGCGCCAGGCGCAGCAGCGTGTGCAGGGCCAGCGGCATGCCGAGGTGGTTCTGCAGGCCTTTGTCGGCGCCACCCATGCGGCTGCCGCGACCGCCGGCGAGCACCAGGCCGGTGATGTCTTGCTTGGCTATCGTCATGCCGCTATTCAAGCATGTCGAAGGCCTGCGCTTCCACCTGCATGAAGGAGCGGGTCGGTGCGGCAACAGCACGCCAGATGGCCGCGGCCGGTTGCGCGTCGACCGCGTCGCAAAGTCGCTCGACCCAGGGCTGCAGGTGCGCGCGGAAGAAGCGGCGCTGCTGCTCTAGCGTGCAGACGAGTGCGTCGTCGCCGGCGATCAGGTAGCGCATGACCTCGAAGCCATAGGCGATATGGTCTTCGGTTTCGCCGCGGTCGGTGTCGCGCGTCAGGCCAAGCGCGGCTAGGTCGCTGCGCAGCGCGGCCAGCGGCTTCTCGTTCAGGAAACCACTCAGGTAGTACGAGCCGTAGAGAAAGACTTCGGGCTTGCCGACGCCGCCGAAGAGAGTGTCGTACTCGGCCGCCGCCTGTTGCGCGGTGGTCGTGCGCATGGCCGCTACCAGATCATGCCAAGGCGCTTCCAGGTAGCCGCCCGGTACCGGCGCTTCGGTGACGGCGACGCGGAACTGCGCCAGCAGCGCTTCGTCTGGCGGCGCCAGCCACAGCCGCGCGAGAAGGCCGTACAGCTCGGCGCGGGCCAGCTCTTCGCCCTGATCTCGGCTTGCAAAGTGCAGCGCGCTGGTTTCGGTCATCGGTCTAAAGATCCGTGATGCGGACTTCGCTGGGGTTGGTGTGGATGTCGATGACGCGGCAGTCGCCGCACATCTTCAGCCGCTCGGCGGCCGCGCCCTGGAAGGCGGAATGGCCGGCCAGCTTGGTGACCATCATCTCGATCGCGCGCAGCGTGCCGAAGGGCTTGCCGCAGCGCACGCAGGCAAAGGGTTGGGCTTCGTTCAGCACCCGGGCAGACTTGCGCGCGCGGCCCTCGTCGGCGAGCCACAGCCGCGGCTGCAGCGTGATCGCCTGCTCGGGGCAGGTGCTGGCGCACAGGCCGCACTGCACGCAGTTYTTTTCGATGAACTTCAGCTGCGGSCGGTCGGGGTTGTCGGCCAGCGCGTTCTCGGGGCAGGCGCCGACGCAGGCCAGGCACAGCGTGCAGCGCTCGGCATCGACCAGCAGCGAGCCGTAGGGCGAACCGGATGCCGGCAGAGCGATCTCTTCGGGCACCGGTGCGGGGGCTTGCTGGCGCAGGTGGTCGAGCGTGAGTTCGAGCGTCGAGCGCTTGTCGGCCTGGGCGGCGAATGTGGCGGCTTTGGCAACGACCTGCGCCGGCGCGCTTCGCAGCGCGGTGTCGAGCGACTGCGGATCGCGAACGTCGATCAAGCGCAGATGCTCGCCGCGGTAGCCAAGACCGGTGAGGATGGCCTGGCCGACGGCCACCTGCTCAGCCAGTGCGCGCCGGTAGTCGGGCGCCTCCTCGTCGGTCAGCAGCACCCAGACCTGCGACGCGCCTTGCGCGATCGCGGCCAGCCACAGGTCCAGCCCGACGCTGGCGGTGTGCCACAACGGCACCGGGATCACGCGCGCCGGTACGCCGTGCAGCGCACGGTCGGTGCGCGCCGCGCGGCCGAGTGCGTCGATCAAGCGCTGGCCGGCTTCTTCGCTGTGCAGCAGCAGTGCCGCGTCGCGGCCACCTGCGCGCGCATAAGTGGCGATCAGTGTTTGCAGCCGCTTGCCCTGGTCGGCCGGGTTCGGTGCCGCGTGGGTCAGCGCGCCACTTGGACAAACGGTCGCGCAAGCGCCGCAGCCCACGCACAGGTGCGGCTCGACGACGATGCCACCGGCCGGCTGCAGGTCGTTCTTCGAGCGGCCCTTCGCCGATGCATCGCTGCGGATGGCCTGGGCCGAGCAGACATCAATGCAGGCGGTGCAGCCGATCTGCTCGTTGCGGCTGTGTGCGCAAAGGCGATGCTGGTAGCGAAAGAAGCGTGGCTTGTCGAACTCGCCGACCAGCTCACGCAGTTGCAGCACCGCCTCGAACAGCCGGCGCTCATCTGCACCGGCGTGGAAGTAGCCTTGCGGCGGCTGATGCATCGTGAAGGTCGGCTCGGGCTGCAGGTCGAGCACCAAGTCGAAGTGCTCATGGTGGGCGACCGGTTCGCGCTGAAAGTCGATCGCGCCGGCGGCTTCGCAGACACGTACGCAATCGCGATGGCTCTTGCACAGCGTGAGGTCGACCTGGTAGCTGAGGTCGATCGCGTTTTCAGGGCAGACGTCGACACAGGCGTTGCAGCGGGTGCACAGATCGAGGTCGATCGGGTTGTCGCTTTCCCACGCGGCCTCGAAAGCGCCGAGCCAGCCGCTGAGTCGGGTCAGGCGGCCGTTGTGTACTGCGTGCTTGTGGGCCTGCGGCAACTCACCACTTGGCGCTGTGACCAGCAGGCTGATGTCGAGTCCCTCGCCCAACAGGGTGGCGGCGCGGCTCGCCGCGGTGGCATCGCCGACGACCAGCGTGCGACCGGCCGACCGGTAGCCGACGGTGCCCACAGGCTCGGGCAACGGCAACTGCGCCGCGGCCAGCAGCGCGGCGATCTTCGGCGTGGCCTGCGCCGCGTCACGGCCCCAGCCGCCGGTCTCGCGGATGTTGACGAAGCGGATCGGCCGCTCAGTGATCGACGGCGCACCGGCGGTCTCTTCGTTCAACGCAGCGAAGAGCCTGCTTTCCTGTGTGCAGGCGATGACCAGCGTCTCGCCTTCGTCGATGGCCGCACGCTGGAACGCCGCGGCCTCGCGCCGGCACAGCACGCTGTGGGTGTGTTGCAGGCCGTCAGGGCTGGCGCCCGGCGTCGCCGCCAGCGCTTGGCTCAGGGCCTGGGCATCCAGCGGCATTGTCCGGTTGCAGTCGCAGATCAGGGTCTTCATCGGTGGCGGCCGCGGCAGAAGAAGAGGCCCCGGGGACGGGGGATGAGGTGGGGGCGGGCTCGGCTTCGGTGTCGCTGACAAGGCCCAGAAAACGCGCCTGGGCCATCTGCGCCAGCACGCTGGCGGGCAGCGGGTCGGCGCGGCCGAAGTCCTCGATGTAGGTGTCCAGCCCGTCCATCAGGTTGAAGTGCGGATCGGCGAAGAGTTTCTTCAACGCGGCGTTCTTGACCCCCGGCTCGACGCCGCGCGCAACGAAGCGGCTGAAGTCGGACGCTGGCGTCAGCGTGGCCACTTCGTCCATCGTCGGCAACGCGTCTGCGCTGGGCGGCTGCGGCTGCGGCTCGGCGATGGCTGTTGGTGCGGGCGCGATCGGCGGCGTCGTGTCGGCAACCACGGGCACCGCTGGCGGGTCTTCCACCAATGGCCCACCCTGGCGCGCTTGCACCTTGCGCTGCGACCAGCGGGCCAGGAAGCCGCTGTCGTCGGCGCTCATCGGCGGCCCCCGCGTTGCTCGGGCGACAGGAAGGACGCAGGTCGCTGGCGTCGCTTTGGCTCGGGTTGGTAGTGCGCGTCGGTGTAGGCCTGCAGCAGCGCCACCAGCTCGGCCGGCAGCGGCCAGTTGTCGACGCGCTCTTGCGCATCCAGCAGGCGGCCCGCTTCGTGGTACGACAGCGTGACGCGCTCGGGCCAGGCGCGTGACGGGTCTTCATCGTCGACGCGCCACATCACGAACCAGACCGGCGCGCCGCTCGTGAGGTTGAGGTGGTAGCCCTCGGCTTCGTCCGGGTGCAGCAACACCTCGAAGCCGGTGAAGGCCCACAGCGCGTGGCGGCCATCGTCGCGCAGCACGCGCGGCAACTGCGATGCTTCAGACGACCCGAGATGCCCATCGTCCAGCTCGACGCCAACGAGCTTGTAGCGCCAGTCTTCCCAGCGGTTGGGTTGTGTCTCGCGCTCCATCAGCACCGCGGCGCGCAACGTGACCACGCGCTCGATCGGTGGCGAGTCGAGGGCGATGTCCATGGTGGGCTCGACTATTGAGCCGATGACACCACCCGCACCGGTGCCGGCTCGGGCAGCGGCTCCGAATCGAAGCGCTCGAAGCCGGTGTAGCAAAGGAAGTGCTTGTTCGCAGCGCGGCCGAACAGCGTCATGCCCAGTCGCGTGGCCAGTTCATGGCCCATCTGCGTGACGCCGTTGCGCGAGACGACGATCGRCACGCTCATGTGGGCGGCCTTCATCACCATCTCGCTGGTCAGGCGGCCGGTGGTGTAGAAGCACTTGTCTTCGCCAGTCACGCCGTTCAGCCACATCCAGCCGGCGATGGTGTCGATCGCGTTGTGGCGGCCGACGTCCTCGACGAACATCAGCATCTCGCCGCCGCGGAACAGCGCGCAGCCGTGCACCGAACCGGCCTTGCGGTGGATGCTGTCCTGCTGGCGCATCGTCTCGAGCATCGCGGCGAGTGTGGATTGGCGGATGCGCGCGCGCTCGGGCGGTGGCAGCGTCAGGCCGGCCACATCGTTCATCAGGTCGCCGAACACAGTGCCTTGGCCGCAACCGGTGGTGACGGTGCGGCGAGAGGTTTTGGCGGCCAGGTCCGGCAGGCCGTGGCGGGTGTAGACAGCAGCGGCGCCGACTTCCCAGTCGACCGTGATCGACTCGACCTCGTCCATKCGGTTGACCAGGCGCTGGTTGCGCAGGTAACCCAGCACCAGCAACTCGGGCGCAGCGCCCAATGTCATCAGCGTGACCAGCTCGCGCTTGTCGACGAACAAAGTCAACGGCCGCTCGGCGGGGATGTGGATGTGGCGACGTGCGCCGTACTCGTCGAGGATCTCGATCTCGCGCAGCAGCGGCTGCCGCGCTTCGGTCATGCGGGGTGCGCGATTCAGGTCAGCCGGTGCAGCTTGGGGCCGTGTCATGCGGACGAGCTTACTTCTTCGGGTTGGCCTGCGCATCCGGCTTGTTGGTGCTCGGCGGCTCGGCGGCCGTCTTGGGCGGCGAGTGGGCGCCCGAGGCTTCAAGTGGCGGTTTGGCTTCGCTGGGTGCCACGTAGGCGAACTGGCCCGGGTCGGTGCAGGCGGGTGTGGCCACCGGCGCCGATGCCGCCTTGCCGGCCGCTTTGGCCTCGGCAAAGTAGGCTGCTGCCACCTTGTCCATCGACTTGCAGAGTTGGTAGTTCGCGACGTTGGTGGTCCAGGTCGTCTTGGCCGCGGCCTCGTCGGCCTTGGCCTTGGCCTCCGGGCTGGGGGCGGGCAGCTTGGCCACGCTGGAGACGGCCACCAGCGTCAACAGCAGCAAGACGATCGTCAGGCCCAGCGTGTGGTGTTTCATCGCGAAACTCCTTCAGGCAATGCGCGTGGCGGTGGCGCCTGCGACGCCGAGCGCTGCGCCGGGATCTCGCCGGCGCGGATGTCTTCGAGCCACAGCGCATGGTGTTCGGCCGCCCAGGCCTCGTCGACATAGCCATCGCGCATCGCGCGGTAGGCTCCCCGCATGCCGATGGTGCCGATGTAGATGTGGCCGCAGAGCAAGGCCATCATCAGCACCGCCGCGCTGATGTGGACCATGTGGGCGATCTGCATGTCGCCGCGCAGGTAGGCCAGCCCCGGCAGCAGCTTGTCCATCACCAGGCCCGAGGCGACGACGATGCTGCCGAGCAATAGCGCGCCGCCCCAGAACACCAGCTTCTCGCCGGCATTGAAGCGGTGCGACGGCACCTCGTGGCCGCCCAGCATGCCGCCACCGCGCAACAGCCAGGTGAGGTCGCCGCGCTGTGGCAGGTTGTCGCGCACGAAGGTCAGCAGCACGATGACCAGCGACACCGCGAACAGCGGCCCGACCAGGTTGTGCACCGTCTTCAGTGCATAGGTCAGCCAGCCGAAGAGCGCACTGCCGATCAGCGGCAACAGCAGGAACTTGCCGAAGGCCATCACCAGGCCGGACACCGCGAGCGTGACGAACGCGATGGCGTTGGACCAGTGGGCCGCGCGTTCGAACGGCGTGAAGCGCTCGATCGCGCCGCCGGTGTTCTCTGCGTGGCCGAGCGGCCCCTTGCGCCAGTAGAACAGCGCGATCGCCAGCACGACGATGAACAGCAGCGCGCCGCCGTAGGGGACAAGCCATTGGTTGCGCACCTGGCGCCAGGCCTCGCCGGCGTTGGTGAAGCGCGAGCCGGGGTACTGCACGAAGGGTTGCACCAGCGTGCCTTTTTCGGCGCCGGGCAACGTGCTGGTGCCGCCGGTCTCCTTGACTGCGCGCCACATCGGCGCGTTGTTGCCGGGTTGGCTTTTCGCGCGCTGGGCGTTGCTGTCGCCGGGCTGCGGCTCGGGGCCGGCGACGAAGCCGGTTGGTGCTGCCCCAGACGCCGCCGGCGCCGCGGTGGTCTGGGCCCAGCCAGCGCTTGCAGCGGCCAGGGCCAGCCCGAACGAGACAGTGCAGATCAGGCGACGCATGGCGGTGCCTCCTCGCGCGTCAAGGCGCCTTGGCCGGTGCCGCCGCGGGTGCGACGGCCACCGGTGGTGCGGCAGTGGCTGCTGGCGTGGCCGAGGTGATGCGCGCGTATTCGTTCTGGCCTTGCGTGCGGCCGCGGATTTGGGTCTGCCAGCTTGTGTCGTCACCGGCCGTCCAGCCGTTGGCCATGTAGGCCTTGTCGGCGGTCACCGCACCGCTCGATGCCTTGGCGTCGGCCTTCTTCAGCCGCGCCGCCTCGCCCTGCGAATGCTCGCTGCAGGCGGGCAGCAACACGGCGGCGGCGACCACCAGTGGCCAGGCCGGGCGTTTCATGACTTGGTCCCTTCGGCGGCGGTGGTCGATGCCGGCGCAGACGGTGCGCCTTGCGTCGGCTTGCCATAGGCCGTGCCCCAGCCCCAGACC
>NZ_JBFUGE010000326.1:0-6823 GCF_056403075.1 Ideonella sp. P3_A4
GTGCAAGCCCAGTACATCGCCAAGCGCGATGCCAACAACATCGCCAGCTTCAACCCGGAAGCGGCCTACTTCGCGCAGAACAACGATTCGAGCAAGGCGATCGCTGCGCTGTTCACCCGCAAGCCGGCCCAAACGCAAGCCTCGGCCAGCGGCCTGAGCCGCGACGAAGTCCGCGCCGAACTGATCGCCGCCCGCGCCAACGGTCAGATCAACGTGTTCGACACCGAAACCGACCTGCGCGTGGCGCCCAGCGTGCGCCAACCGGCCGCCACGGTGATGGCCCAGCGCTGATCCGCAGCCTGGTTTCAGACAGAGAAGGGGCGGGGTCACTCCCGCCCCTTTTGCATTTCGGTCGACTCGGACCGGATCTCTCAGGCTTGAACGCCAGCGCGCGCAGCCGCCAAGGCCTCGCGCAGCACCCGCAGGTCACCAATGTGGTTGGCCAGCAGCAGCACCAGGCGGGCGTTGACGAGCTGGCTTTGCTCGTCGCTCAAGCCGCGGTGGGTCTCGATCAGCGCTTCGTAGAAATCGTCGCCCGGCGTGAACGCGCGGGCGAAACGTTCGYCGGGGATGCCGAAGTTCGGTTGGGTGTTCAGGTGCTCCATGGCAGTCCTTCAGTGTCGGCCCAGCGCACGTGCCAGGGCTGCTTGCATGGCAGCCACGTCGAAGYGGCGCCAGCGCGCGGCCACATGCTGGTCGGGGCGAATCAAGTAGCAGGTGCCGGGGCGAGCGTCGTAGCGGCGCGCGGCCAGACCTTCGGTGTCGACCATCGCCGTCGACGCGACACGCACAAGGCGCAGCGGCACCAGTGTCGGCGGCAGGCTGATCGGCTCGTCGCCGAAGACCAGCAGCGTGAAGCCACCGCTCCCGCCGGCCACTTCACGCAGCAGCCAGCGGGCTTGGCCGTCGACACTCACCGGCGCATCGTCCATCGGCGCACCTGGCAGCATCCACCCGTCGAAGGCGTCAGCGTCCGGCGTGTTCAACGGTGAATCGAGGGCCAAAGTCGGCACCGACAGCCGGCCCGAGTTGACCAGCGCCCGCGCAAATGCGTGCTCACGCGCCAAGCCCAGCACGGCGTTGCGGAACAGCTTCGAGGTCGCGCTCTTGGGCGTGATGAAGTCGGTCGAGCGGGTCGAGTTCAGGATGTTCTCGTCGGCCGCCGCACCGCGCTCGCTGGCGTAGCTGTCGAGCAGCGCCTCCGGCGCCGCGCCGGTCACCACCGCATGCAGCTTCCAGCCCAGGTTGTCAGCGTCCTGGATGCCCGAGTTGGCGCCTCGCGCGCCGAACGGCGAGACCTGGTGCGCCGCGTCGCCGATGAACAGCACGCGGCCATGTCGGAACTGCGGCATGCGCCGGCACTGGAAGGTATAGACGCTGACCCATTCGAGCTCGAATTCACGATCTGCGCCCAACATGGCCTGAATGCGCGGGATCACCCTCTCGGGTTTCTTCTCTTCTTCGGGGTCGGCGTTCCAGCCGAGCTGGAAGTCGATCCGCCAGACCTTGTCGGCCTGCCGGTGCAGCAGCACGCTCTGCCCGCGGTGAAACGGTGGGTCGAACCAGAACCAGCGCTCGGCCGGAAAGTCCGCCTGCATCACCACGTCGGCGATCAGGAAGCGGTCATGGAAGACCTGGCCTTCGATCTCCAGCCCGAGCTGGCGGCGGATCGGGCTGCGAGCGCCGTCGGCCACGACGAGCCAATCGGTTTCGAGAACGAAGCTGCCGTCGGCTGTTTCGACCTGCAGCGTCGCCCCGGCGCCATCGGGCTCAACCTTCGCGACCTTGTGCTTCCAGCGCAGGTCCAGGTTCGACAAAGCTTCAGCACGACGAACCAGGAACTCTTCGAGGTAGTACTGCTGCAGGTTGATCATGCCCGGCCGCTCGTGGCCGGCGTCTGGCAGCAGGTTGAAATGGAAGACTTCGTCGGTGTCGAAGAAAGTGCGGCCGACGTTCCAGGTCACGCCCTTGTCGACCAGCCGCTGGCCGCAGCCCAGGCGGTCCAGCACCTCCAGCGTGCGCTTGGCATAACAGACGCCACGGGAGCCGAGGCTCACCGTGTCGTCATCGTCCAGCAGCAGCACCGGCAGCCCGCGCTGCGCGAGGTCGATCGCCGCGGCCAGCCCGACCGGCCCGGCACCAACCACCACCACCGGGTGCCGGCGCGGCGATGCTTCGTCCAGCTCGCGTGGGCGCCGGTACTCGAACTTCGGGTAGGTGTACGTCGAAAGCATGGGGCGTCGTCGCCTTCCGTTCCGGCACGGGCCAGCCGGGCACCGGCGACTATCTCACCAAACCGAAGCCGCCACTTCGTAGGCCTCGTCTGACAACAGGATGGCGCACCGCCTGCTTCGTGAGTGAACAGGCGATCGGTCCAATCCCCTACAGCAGACAGACCATGCAAGTGGTTGTCAGCTACGCAACACAACACCCCAACTGCAACGTCACCCAAGCTCCGCGACCATGTCCGTCTACTTCGCCGCTTCCGTCCACGTGGGCAAGCACATCGTCAGCCCCTTTGCGAAACCCACCGCCGAAGGCGCCTACGCGGCGTTAGTTTCCATTCGGGGTGGGCACGGCGTGTCCTCGCACGACCGCGTCATTCGGTTCGTGCCGCAGTTTCACGACGAGCAGATGGCGTGCGAATACGCCTTCGAGCAAGCGTTGCTGCATCTGAATGAGACCCGGCCCATGCAAGGAGGCCAGCATGTTCCAGGTTGAGGTGTTGGACCTCTGCCAGCCATCTGCCAGATGGCGCGGCGTGTGCATCAGCGACGAAGCCGACGAGGGACTGATGTTCGCCTTCAGCGATCAATGCCCCGCCAGAAGCGACCGGTTGGCCGAAGCGATCGATCTGGTTGACGCTTTGCACGGCGACCTGGGTGTTCGCGCCGGCGTACGCCACCTGCAAAGTGGTCGCCTGATCTACGACTGTGCAGCGCGGCAGCGGACAGCCACCTCAAAGTTGGCAAACAAATCCACTTGACCCGGGAGATCCAAGATGGAACACGTGATCAACATGATGCTGGGTGGTTTGCTGGGTTGGACGATCACCCTTTTGCTCGAACATCGGCGTTGGCTGCCCTATCGGAGTGACTTCGTCGGCGGATTGCTCGGCAGCCTTTTCGGCAGCGTGGTGGCGACGGCGCTGGGCGGCCCTGCGGCCAGCAACGTCCACACCATGGCATCACTGGTTGGCGCCGCTCTGGCGATCACCATCTGGCGCTGCGCTCGCGGTCTGATCACGCGACGGGTGTCTGGGCAGTCGGGCAGTCTTCGAAACGCCTCGCCGCCTCGCTCGATGGCATGACCAGCCCGCGCGCCCCTTAGCCCTCCAGCGTCTCCCACATCTGCCGATCACGGTCGGCCGTCCAGATGCGTGGGTCGACGTGCTTGGTCGCCTCGTCATAGCAGCGCGTCACGTCGAACGGCAGGCAGTGGTCGAAAATCACCCAATGGCCGTACTTCGGCTTCAGCGCCGCGTAGGTCGCCTTGTAGACAGCGTTCAGCTCCTGCCCCGCCGCCACGCCAGCCTGCACGCTGGCCCACATGTCGCTGACGAAGGCGCGTGTGCCAGCCAGGCCGGCTGCCACCTGCTCAGGCGTGGTCAACGCCGCGCCCCGGCCCGGCACCAGTGCGCGCGGCTGCAGCGCCGCGATGTTGTCCAGTGTCTTCGGCCAATCCTGGAAGTAGGCGTCACCGGCATACGGCGTCGCGTCGAACTCGACCAGGTCGCCCGAGAACAGGATCTTCTGCTCCGGCAGCCAGGCCACCGTGTCGCCCTTGGTGTGGCCACGGCCGAGCTGGATCAGCTGCACTTCGAGCTTGCCCAGCCAGATCGACATGCGGCCGCTGAAAGTGATGGTCGGCCAGGTCAGGCCCGGCGGCACCGATTCGACATTCTGGAAAAGACGCGGGAAGCGGCCGATCTCGCTCGCCTTGTCTTGCTCGCCACGCTCGACGATCAGGTCGTAGGTGTCGCGGCTGGCGATGATGTGCTCGGGCGCATAGCCCGAAGCGCCGAGCACGCGCACCGCGTGGTAGTGGCTCAGCACCACGTATTTGATCGGTTTGTCGGTCACCTCGCGGATGCGGCGGATCACGTCCTGCGCCATCACCGGCGTGGCCTGGGTGTCGATCACCATCACCGCGTCGTCGCCGACGATCACGCCGGTGTTCGGGTCGCCCTCGGCCGTGTAGGCGTAGGCGTTGTCCGAGAGTTTGGTGAAGCTGACCTGCTTTTCTTCCAGGTCGGCTTGCGAGGCAAAGGCTTTGGTGTTCATGGCAGCGGTCTTGCGGCGTGGGGTGATCGGAAATCTTAAGCCTGCAGCCCCCTCGCCGCAGATGACCCCCTGGCGGGGCCAGCTCAGCCCAGTGCCCGCAGCGGCGCATAGGCCGTGCGAAAACGCGCCAGGCGTTCGGCCAGGCGGTTGCCGCGACCTGCGTCGGGTTCGAAGCTAAGCGCGATGCCCGGCCGTTGCACCACCTGCTCACGCGGACAGCCCAGGCCCAGCAGCGCCAGCCGCGCGGCGCCCAGCGCCGGGCCCACTTCCGCGCTGGCGGGCTTGTCGATCGGCGTGGCCAGCACATCCGCCAACAGTTGCAGCCAGGCTTGCGAACGCGCGCCACCGCCGATCGCCAACAGCCGCGCCGGCCGGCTGCCCGCCTCGCGCATCGCGTCCAGCGCGTCGGCAAAGGCGAAGGCCACGCCCTCGATCACCGCATAGCTCAGGTCGTCGCGGACATGGCTGCGGGTCAGGCCGATGAAACCCCCGGTGGCGGCCGGATCGGCGTGCGGCGTGCGTTCGCCGCTGAGGTAGGGCAGGAACAGCGGCGCCTGCGGCCGCTCGCCACCGACCTCCAAGCCTGCCAGCAGATCCCCCGGCGGATGGCCGGTGACATCGCTCCACCAAGCCAGCGCGCTCGATGCACTGAGCAACACCCCCATGTGGTGCCACAGGCCCGGCAGCGCATGGCAAAAGGTGTGCACGCCGCGCTCGGGGTTGGCGCGCGGCCGGTCGATCACGCTGAACAGCACGCCCGAGGTGCCGAGCGACAGCAGGCCATCGCCCGGTTCGACCACGCCGACGCCGATCGCCCCGGCCGCGTTGTCACCCGCGCCGGCAGCCACGCGCACGCCCACCGGCAAGCCCCAGCGGTCGGTCCATCGCGGCAACAACTCGCCCACCATGTCGGGCCCTTCGTGCAGCATCGGCATCTGGTCGCGACGCAGCCCGGTGGCCGCCAGCATCGTGTCGCTCCAGCCACGCGCGGCCACGTCCAGCCACAGCGTGCCGGACGCATCGGACATGTCCGAACTCATCACCCCCGCCAACCGCCAGACCAGCCAGTCCTTCGGCAACAGCACTTTCGCCGTGCGGGCAAAAAGCGCCGGCTCGTGCTGCGCCAGCCACATCAGCTTGGGCGCGGTGAAGCCGGCCATCGCCCGGTTGGCCGTGATGCGGCGCGTGGCCGGTTCGCCGCGCTCCAGCGCTTCGCACTGGGCCTGGCTGCGGCCGTCGTTCCACAGGATGGCCGGGCGCAGCACCGCGCCCGCGTCGTCCAGCAGCACCGCACCGTGCATCTGGCCAGCGACCGCCAGCGCCCGCACGCGGCCCCAGCGGGACTCGCCGGCGCCAGTACGCAGTTGCGCCATCGCCTGCTCCAGCGCCTGCCACCAGGCCTCGGGCGACTGCTCGGCCCACAACGGCTGTGGCCGCTGCACGTCCAGCGGCACCGAGGCTTCGGCTGCCAGTTCGCCGCTGGCTGACAACAGCACCACCTTGACGCCTGAGGTGCCCAGGTCGATACCGATGGCGAAAAGCTCGGCGCCGTCGTTGGCGGCGAAGGGGAAAGCGGCAGCGAAAGCGGTGTGCAGGCTCATGAGGGCGTGTAGGGGCCGGAGTAAGGGCCAGGCAGGATCGGGATTCCGAGGTGATGACCATCGGGTCACCGTGCGAGACTCGGGGCAGCACCATGCTTGGCGCCACCCATTCCCCGCTGGTCAAGAGAATCCTGCTGCTGGTGGGCGGGCTCGGTGTCGCAGTGTCTTTGCTGTGGGGAGGCATTGCAAGCCAGGTCGACCGCACCCGCTCGCTGCAGGCCGCCACCGAATCGGCCCGCTCCGCCATCGAGGCCAGCACCGAGCCGATCGCCTTGGCCGCCTGGCTGCTGGACCAACGTTTGCTCGCCGCGCACACCCGCGGCCTGATCCAGAACCGCGCCATCATGCATGCCCGCGTGGTGGCGAACGATGGCCTGACCCTGGCCGAAGCCGGCGACACCCCGCCGGCAGGCAGCCAGCAGCGCAGCATCCCCTTGTTTTCGCCCGACGGCAAATCACGCATCGGCGAGTTGCAGGTGACCGAATCGCTGGGCGAGATCGAGGCCGAGGTTGGCCGCCGCTCGGCCTGGCTGTTTGGTGGCGAGGTGGTCAAGGTGCTGCTGCTGACGGCGGTGGTGCTGGTGGTGATGCACGCGCTGGTCACGCGGCGGCTGATGAGCCTGTCACAGCAGCTGCAGGCCGTCCCGGCCGACGGAACCCCACCGACGATCGTCGTGCCGACCAGCCGCATCGCCGGGCGCGACGAGCTGGTGCTGCTGGCCGAAGCACTGAGCCAGCACCTGCAGGACCGCGAGGCCGTGCGCCGCCTGGCGCGCGAGCGCGATTCGGCCGAAGCCGCGAGCCAGGCCAAGTCCGACTTCCTGTCGCGCATGAGCCATGAGCTGCGCACGCCGCTGAACGGCATCCTCGGCTTTGCCCAAGCGTTTCGCCGCCACCCGGCCGTGGCCAATGATGAGACGCTACTGCGCTATGCACGCC
>NZ_JBFUGE010000327.1:0-6805 GCF_056403075.1 Ideonella sp. P3_A4
CAAGCAGATGTCGTCGCACGCGACCGGCCGGTCGTCGTGATGCCGGCCGGCCATGCACTGGCTGAACTGGCGCAGATCGAACCCGCGGTGTTGGCCGACGCGCCGCTCATCGTCACGATGCCGGGCTGCCGCTACCGCGCGCACCTGGAATCGCTGCTGCAGCTGCACGCAGCGACACCACCCACGTACCGCGCCGAAGCCGACAGCGTGCCGGCGATGCTTCGGATGGTGGCTGCGGGGCTGGGCGTGGTGGTGCTGCCGGCACGAGCCGTTGGCCAGCATGACATCGACTCGATCGTGGTACGTCCACTGGCTGGCGCTGGGGATGGTTTGCCGATCTGCCTGCTGCGACGGCGTGATCGCCCGATGCGCCGAGCCGCGGCCGAATTTGCTCGGCGCTTGAGCGAGGGCGCGTCAGACCAACCGATGCCCGCCCTCGACATGCAGCACGGTGCCGGTGGTGTAGCCATTGCCGAGCAGGAAGACGATCGCATCGGCGATGTCCTCCGCGCGGCCGACCCGGCCGACAGGCAGCCGCTCGGCCATCGCCGCCAATAGCCGTTCGCTGTCGTCGCCGGCAACGTCTTGCCAGATGGGCGTGCGCACCCAGCCTGGCGAGACCGCGTTGACGCGCTGCGGGGCCAACTCCACCGCCAGGGCGCGCACGATGCCTTCGAGTGCCGCGTTGATCGCCGCAACCGCCACGCCTTTCGGCCGCGGCCGGTAGGCGGCGATGCCGGAGGTGAACGTGATCGAACCCTGCGGCGACAGGCACGCCGCCCCGTGCTTGGCGATCAGGATCGGCGCGACGACCTTCGAGCGCAGCGCGCGATCGAGCCCCTCCAGCGTCAGGTCGGGCAGCAACTCGTAGGCGCCGCGAATGTCGGCGGCCGTGCAGACGATGTGGTCAAGCGGGCCGCAGGTCGCGAACAGTTGCCGCACGCTGTCTTCGTCCGTCACGTCGGCGGCGTGCAAATGCGGCGTGCCGGCGGCGCGCAGTTGTTCTCGGGCGGCTTTCAGCTTGGCGCTGGAGCGGCCCACGATGATGACGTCGTGGTGCTCACGCAGCAGTCGTTCGGCCAGCGCGAGGCCCATGCCGGAAGAGCCGCCGATGATGGCGGTGCGAGGGGAGGAGGCGGGTGTAGTCATGGGCCCGCATCGTCCAGCCCTTGGCGTTGGATCGCCAGCAGGAATCGCCGATCGTGCCATCGGCATTGCCGATGGGGCGCCGCCGCCGGTGTCAGGCGGCGCGCAACGGAAAGGACATCACCTGCGCCAACGACGCCTTGAGCAACAAGGCCGGCGTCTGTCGATCGTCGGCATCAGTGACCAGCAGGACGGCACCTGGCGCACCTTGCGGGTCCAACGCAATGCCTTCGACCTTCGCAGAGGCAGCCGTCATGAACGGCCCATGCAGCGCGCCGGAGGCATCCCCGACACCGACCGCGGAGCCGGCGCACGCGCCATCGTGATAGCTGTCGCCCGTGTCCTCGGCCGCGGCGCAGAAGACCCAGCCGCCGCCGGGCAGCGCGGCGCCGTCGGTGAAGGTCAGCGGCACGCCGTTGATCGAGCCGAGGTCGTAGGCCGTGATGGACGCCGGCTGCGGGGCAGGGCCGTCTTGCGTCAGCCACCTGCCGAACTCAGCCAGATCGAAACGGATGCAGGCATTGGTGGGCGACACCTTGCTGCCGCGCTGCAGAAGGCAAAGCGCGCCCTCGGCCACGAACATGCCCTCGAGGTTCAGTTCGCCGAACTGGTCTTGCAACGGCCGGTGGATGGCGGCGAGGTCGACCCGCCGCGCAACGCCTATCACCATGCCGTGCACGTCCAGCGGCAGCAGCGCACCGCGCCGCCGATTTGGCGTTGAGCCCGAGCCGGCGACGAAAAGCGCGCCATGCGGGTAACACGCCAGTTCGTGCAACACCGTCAGCGCTTCGAGATCGGCCTTGAGCGCCTTTCGTTCGTCGTGGCCGGAGGGCAGCGCCTCGTCGAACAGAGGCAGCCATCGGCCGGGGCCATCGTCACCCACGCGAAACAGCCCCAACGAGTGCTCGTCGTCAGCGACCACGTACATGCAGTCGCCGACCACGACCAAGCCACTGGCCGCGCTGAGGTGGTCCTGTCCGTTTCCACGCGGGTTGAACTGCAGCTCTCGTACCACCTCGACTTGCAGCAGCTGGTCTCGTCCCGTCACTGGCTCGACCGTGTTCATCGAGCAAGCATACGGCTGGACGGGCGCGGACCCGGCGTGATCGGGCAGTCAGCCCGCCAGCCGCCGCGCCGCGCTGGCCAGCGTCGCCGGTTGCGCGTCGCTCAGCGTGACCGTCTCGACCTTCTCCGCGTCTGCAAACGCGCGCGCCGCGCGGTCGTAGAGCGGGTCGTAGTGCTGCTGCATCAACTCGGCCACCAGCGTGGGCCAGTCGCCGGATTGGGCGAGTGATTGCCAGCGGGCGACGGTGGCTTTGCCGCGCAGCTCGGTGAGGACTTGCAGGCGCTCGTTGAGGGCGTCGACGTCGCGGGTGAAGAAGGCGTATTCCTCGGTCAGCAATGCCACGCGCTCGGACAGGCCCAGCTCGACCTGGATGGCGCGGCTGCGCTGCTGCCAGGCTTCGAGCACCGCGTCGGACAACTGCAGTCGGCCGATGYGGCGGCTTTCGCGCTCGACGAACACCGGCCGCGCGGGGTCGAAGCCGTGCAGCGCATGCCAGACGCGGCTGTCGAATTCTTTCTGGCTGGGCTGCGGTTGGCCGGGCAGGTCGCCCAACACCGAGCCGCGGTGCGCAGCCAGCGCTTCCAGGTCCAACACCTGCGCGCCTTCGGCTGCCAGGGCTTGCAACAGCCGGGTCTTCCCGCTGCCGGTGCGGCCACCGATCACGCGCCAGTCGAAGCGGCCGGGCAGGGTGTCCAGCTCGCCACGCACGAGGGCACGGTAGGCCTTGTAGCCACCTTGCAGCTGGCGCGTGCGAAAGCCGATCTGCGCCAGCACGATCGCGAAGCTGCCCGAGCGCTGCCCTCCGCGCCAGCAGTAGACCAGCGGCCGCCAGTCGCGGCCCATGCCGGCGACGTGCTCGTTGATGTGCCGGGCGATGTTGCGCGAGACGATGGCCGCGCCGCGCTTGCGCGCCTCGAAGGTCGAGACTTGGGTGTAGATGGTGCCGACTTCGGCGCGCTCGGTGTCGTCGAGCACGGGCCAGTTCACCGCGCCGGGCAGCCGGTCTTCGGCGAACTCCGACGGCGAGCGCACATCGATCACGCAGTCGTAGCCGGTTGGCGCTGCCATGGCCTCGGCGGCCGTCATCGTGGCCAGGCTCACGGCGTCATCGCGATCGCGTCGAGCAGCTCGCTTTCGATCTGCAGCTGCAGCTTGGGCTGCTGCAACGCCGGGCCGCTGACGAGGAAGGTGTCTTCCACCCGCTCGCCGAGCGTCGACACCTTTGCGAGCTGCAGGTTGATCTCGTGCTTGCCCAGCACGCGCGCGATCGCGTAGAGCAGGCCCGAGCGGTCGCTGGTGCTGACCGAGAGCACCCAGCGCTGGCCCTTCTCATCAGGCCGCAACGACACGCGGGGCTGGATCGGAAAGCTCTTGACCCGGCGCGACACGCGGCCGCGGCTGGGCAGCGGCAGCACGCCGGTCGAGGCCAGCGCTTCGGCGGCCTGTGTCTCGACCAGCGAGATCATGTCGCGGTACGCGCTGGCGGCCTGGCTTTCGGCATTCGGGTTGACGACCTGGAAGGTGTCCAGCGCATAGCCGGCGCGGGTGGTGTGGATCTTCGCGTCCTGAATCGAGAAGCCGGCCGAGTCGAAGTAGCCGCAGATGCGGGCGAAGAGGTCGGGGCAGTCGGGCGAGAAGACCAGCACCTGCAGCCCTTCGCCGATCGGCGACGGCCGGGCACGCACGATCGGCACGCGGGTTTCGATGTGGCGCCACAGCGCGCGCGCATGCCAGGCGATCTCGGTCGCGTCGTGGCGGGCGAAGTAGCTGACGTCCAGCGTCTTCCACAGCGGCTGCTCGGTACCGGGCAGGGCTGAGTGCAGCGCGAGGATGTGCTGGGCGTCCTGTTTGCGGGCCTCGATCTCGGCGTCGGCATTGGGCGAACCACCGCCCAGCGCACGCAGCGTCAGGTGGTACAGATCCTCCAGCAGCTTGCCCTTCCACGCGTTCCACACCTTGGGGCCAGTGCCGCGGATGTCGGCCACGGTCAGCAGGTACAGCGCGGTCAGGTGGCGCGCGTCGCCCATCTGTCGGGCAAACGCGGTGATCACCTCGGGGTCGGAGAGGTCCTCCTTTTGCGCCACCCGGCTCATCGTCAGATGGTGGCGAACCAGGAACTCGGCCAGCTCGGTGTCCGCGTTGTCCAGGCCATGGTCGCGGCAGAAGCGGCGCACCTCGGTGCCGCCCAGTTCGGAGTGGTCACCACCGCGGCCCTTGGCCACGTCGTGGAACAGCGCGGCGATGTACAGCACCCACGGCTTGTCCCAGCCCGCGGCGAGCTGGCTGCAGAACGGGTACTCGTGCGCATGCTCGGGTACGAAGAAGCGCCGCACGTTGCGCAGCACCATCAGGATGTGCTGGTCCACCGTGTAGACGTGGAACAGGTCGTGCTGCATGCGCCCGACGATGCGGCGGAAGACCCAGAGGTAGCGCCCCAGCACCGAGGTCTGGTTCATCAGCCTGAAGGCGTGCGTCTGGCCCTCGGGCTGGCGCAGCATGTCCATGAACAGCTCGCGGTTCACCGGGTCACGCCTGAAGCCCGAGTCCATCACGTTGCGGGCGTTGTAGAGCGCGCGCAGCGTGCGGGCCGACAAGCCCTTGATGCCGGGCGTCTGCTGGTAGACCAGGAAGGTCTCGAGGATCGCGTGCGGGTTCTCGGCGTAGAGGTCGTCGCGCGACACCTCCAGCATGCCGGCACGGTCCAGGAAGCGGGCGTTGATCGGCCGCATCGGCACGGCCTCGGTGCCGTTGACCCGCTCCTCGATGTTCAGCATCAGGATCTGGTTCAGCTGCGTGACCGCCTTGGCTGCCCAGTAGTAGCGGTGCATCAGCAACTCGGACGCGCGAGTGCCGCGGTCGCCCTCGTAGCCAAAGCTCTCGGCCACGGCGGTCTGCAGGTCGAACACCAGCCGGTCTTCGCGCCGGCCGGCCACCATGTGCAGCCTGGCTCGAATCAGCTTCAACGTGCCTTCGTGGCGCTGCAGCTGCTTCACCTCGAAAGCGGTGATCAGGCCCTTGGCGGCCAGCTCRCTCCAAGTGCGGCCCAGCCCGGCGGCGCGAGCCACCCACATGACGACCTGCAGGTCACGCAAGCCTCCCGGGCTTTCCTTGCAGTTGGGCTCCAGCGCGTATGGTGTGTCTTCGTACTTGACGTGACGCTGCCGCATTTCGAGCGACTTGGCGCGCAGAAACGCGCGCGCATCCATCACCTCGGTGTTGGCGTGACGGAACGCGTTGAACAGGCGCCGCGAGCCGTAGAGAAAGCGGCTTTCGAGCAGCGCGGTTTGGACCGTGACGTCTTTGCGGGCCTCGGCGATGCAATCTTCGATCGTGCGAACGGAAGAGCCGATCTCCAGCCCGATGTCCCAGCAAGCGGTGATGAAGCCCGACAGCGTGGCGTGCGTGGCCGGGTCGTCGGCTGCATGCACCATCGTTGGCGGCAGCAGCACCAGCACGTCGACATCGGAATGCGGGAACAGCTCGCCGCGGCCATAGCCCCCTACGGCCAACAGTGCTGCACCGGTGGGCATACCGCTGGCTTGCCAAAGCTCTTGCAGCGTGGCGTCGACATGGCGGGCCAAGGCACGCAGCAGCTTGGCAACGCTGTTGGTCGTCGGCCGCGAGTCGCGGAAATGCTCGATCAGCTCGGCCTTGCCCCCGCGGAAACGGTCACGCAGCGTGGCGACACAGGGGGCGGCCTTTTCGGGCGGGGCGTCGAGTGGGGCCATCTCAGCGAATCTGGCTGAAAGGGCGGCGTGCTTGTTGCCAGCCCTTGGTGGTCAATCGGCTCGGGTTGCGTGCCGCGGTCGCGTAAGGCCGGCGGCTTGGGGCACGTTCTCCGGCCTGGCTCGCGGGGAGCCGGGGTGCGCTCGCCAAGGTCTCTCGGTCGACACCGTGTTCTCGGGCGGCGGTTGGGGCGACCGCGAATGAAGGCCTGCGAACGCACCCCAAGCCACCAGCCAAGGCACCGCGGATGGCAGGCAACGGCGTGCCCCGCCACGGACGGTGCTTGCAGGGTGGGGGCACCGCCCCCACCCTGCCGCCACCACCGTCGCAGGCTAGCCACGCGGGACGAACAGCAGCCGCTCGCGCCGCGGCACCTGCCATTCGACGCCCGGCCACAGTCACTCAGCCCGCGACGAACGCAGGCACAGCCGGGCTGCCGGCCGACACCGTCATCACCTCGTAGCCCGTCTCGGTGACGACGATGGTGTGCTCCCATTGGGCGGACAACGAACGGTCCTTGGTGACGATGGTCCAGCCGTCGCCGGTTTCGCGGATGTCGCGGCGGCCGGCGTTGATCATCGGCTCGATCGTGAACACCATGCCCGGCACCAGCTCTTCCAGCGTGCCGGGGCGGCCGTAGTGCAGCACCTGCGGCTCTTCGTGGAATTTCTGGCCGATGCCGTGACCGCAGAACTCGCGCACGATCGAGAAACCCTGGTTCTCGGCAAAGGTCTGGATCGCGTGGCCGATGTCACCCAGGCGCGCACCCGGCTTGACCTTGACGATCCCGCGCCACATCGCTTCATAGGTGATGGCGCACAGGCGCTTGGCGGCGATCGAGCCGTCGCCCACCACGAACATGCGGCT
>NZ_JBFUGE010000328.1:0-6796 GCF_056403075.1 Ideonella sp. P3_A4
GAATTGCCGTTCGCGCAGATGCCGCAGCGCTTCGGCTACACGCTCAGCCCAGCCACAGGCCAGCGCAAAAGCTGAGCCTCAGAAACGACCAAGCCGCCCGAAGGCGGCTTGTCATGCGAGGGGCGGCTGAGGCTTACTGCGCCGCGCTGGCTGCAGCGGCCGGGGCCTTCGGCTCATCGAACTTGGCACCGCCCTTGTTGGCCATGTAGACCACGGCACGGGCGATCTCCAGGTCGGAGAAATCGCCGCCGCCTTGCGGGCCCATGTTGCCCTTGCCCTTCAGCGCCGAATTCAGCAGCGCTTCAAAACTGTTCTTGATGCGCGGGGCCCAGGCCGCCTCGTCGCCGAACTTCGGTGCGCCGGCAGCGCCGGTGGCGTGGCAGGCCGAGCACTGGGCCTGGAAGACCTGTTCGCCCGACTTCAGCGTGGCCACGTCGTTCAGGTCTTTCACCTCGACCGAGCTGACCGGGTGAATGCGCTGGGCCACGGCCTGCGCTTCCAGCGCGTTGGTGCCGGCGGCTTCCTTCTCGCCAGTGGCGACGAACTGCGTCAGCATGATGATCACGATGATCGGCACGATGAACGAGGCCGCCACGGCCCAGACCAGCTGCTTGGGCGTCTTGATCGGGCCTTCGTGCGGGCCTTCGTGGGCGTGTTCTTCTGCGTGGCGGTGAGCGTCGCTCATGAATTCCTCGGTCGCTGGGCCAACAAGGGTGGCGGGCAGGGGCGAAATCGTTGTTCGATGCGCGGCGGGGCACCGCTCGGCACAACCGCCGAATTATAGCCAGCGCCCCCACGCCGGCCGGTAGGTGGTCAGGGGCCCTCAGAGGCGACTGCTAGAATCCCGACTCTTCCATGCATGGCGCCCGTAGCTCAGTGGATAGAGTACTGGCCTCCGAAGCCAGGGGCCGCTGGTTCGATCCCAGCCGGGCGCGCCATCGCCCCCTCTCTCATCCCCCTTCATCTGCACACTGGCCGCAACGCCTGACGCGTTGTGCCGGCGCTGCGGCATTGCTGGCGGGGATGTTGCTCGCGGGTTGCTCCACCACATCGCCCGGCGGCCGCCTGCCGGCGGGCGCCGATGGCCCACCCCCCGCCGACGCGCCTGATGTGCGCGAAGTGCCGGACGCCGAACCCAAGGTCGAGCCGATCCGCTCGGGCGGACCGAACAAGCCCTACGAGGTGCTGGGCCAGAGCTACACACCGATGACCGGTGACGAGCCGCTGGTCCAGAAGGGGCTGGCCTCGTGGTACGGACGCAAGTTCCACGGCCGGCGCACCGCCAGCGGTGAGACCTACAACATGTACGCGATGACGGCGGCGCACAAGACCATGCCGATCCCGAGCTACGCGCGCGTGCGCAACCCGGCCAACGGCCGCGAGGTGATCGTGCGGGTCAATGACCGGGGCCCGTTTTCCGCGGGTCGAGTGATTGATCTGTCGTACGCCGCGGCGGTGAGGCTGGGCGTACAGAACGGCGTCGCGCCGGTCGAGGTCGAACGCATCACCTACGAAGACATCCGCGCCGGCCTGGCGGGCAAGGGCGCCACCATGGCGCGCGCGCCGACGCCCGCACCGGTGCCCTCGCCGGCGCCAGCGCCAGCGCCGAACCCGGCACCCCCACCGGCTCAGGCGCTGGCCACGCCCTCACCTGCTCCGGTGGCCACCGCGCCAGCGCCGGAACCTGAAGCCGACGTCGCCGCCAGCCCTGCGCCGACTCTCGTGGCGGCAGCACCACCGGTGCCCGAGGCGACATCGACCTCGCGCGCCCACACCGCTGCTGCCAGCGGCTTCTGGCTGCAGCTCGGCGCGTTCGGCCAGGGCAATGGGGCTTACAGCTTTCAGCAGCGTCTGACCCAGGAGCTGGACTGGCTGAGCCCGCTGCTGACGGTGTTCTCGGAAGGCGGGCTGTTCCGCCTGCAGGCGGGGCCCTACGCATCGCGAGACCAGGCCCGCGAGGCGGCGGAGAAGATCCGCGCGGCGCTGGCGCTCGTGCCGATGATCGTCGAGCGGCGCTAATCACTCGCCCGGTCCTGGATGCTCCATCAGCGCGGCCAGCGCTGGGCCGCTCCCGAGCGGCCGCGCACCCGCTTGGCGGGTGGTGCCGGTACTCCGGCGCCGGGTGCTCCAGCTCTCGGCCTGTCGCCTTGCGCTGCAGCCTGTCCGCGCGGCGCTGGCGTGTGTCGCTCGGGGCTGGCGTGCTGGCGCTGTCTGCGTAGAGTGCGTTCCATCGACGAATCCCACGAAACCTGATCGCCACCCAGCGCCCGCCCATGAGCAGTCTCACCGCCAACCCCACCAGCCCCTGGGCCAGCCGCTGGCAGAGCTTCAGCGCAAGCGCCGTTCGCGCTTTCCATGTCTACGGCTCCTGGTTGGCCAGCATCAGCTGGTGGCGCTTTGGCCTGCTGTCGGTGTTGCTGCTGATCGCGGCCAGCATCCTGCAGAACCTGCCGCCCTTCACCTGGACCTACACCGAAACGGTGGTGGACCACCCGAGCGGGCCGTCAGGCCCGGTGGTGCGCAAGCCCAGGGTGCCGGACGCACCCGACGCGCCCGATGCACCACCCAAGGCGCACAAGATGCCGGGGGTTCACATCGACAAGCCTGCCTCCGGCTCCGGCGATGGTGTCGACATCTCGATCGATCACCGCGGCGTGCGCATCAGCCCTCGCAGCACGGCGCCGGTCGCTCCCGCAGCGCCCGCCGCCCCGGCTGCGCCTGCCGCATCGGCAGCCAAGCCCGCGGCCTCGGCCGGCTCCGGTTTCAGCGTCAAGATCAACGGCGAGCCGGTGGTCGAGATCAACACCGACGACCAGGACGTGCGCATTGCCGTGCCGCCTGGTGCCAACTCCGAAGAGGTGCGCCAAGCGATCGAGGAGGCCCGCGAGGCCGTGATCGAAGCGATCGAAGATGCCAAGCAGGCGCGTGAAGACGCGGCCCAGGCCCGCGACGACATTGAGGAAGCGCTGAACATCGGCCCGCGTGTCTCGCACCGCACCGTGCAGTACGGCGAAAGCCTGCCGCAGCTGGCGATCCTGTGGATCTTGCTGTCGGCGATCCTGAAGGCGACCTACAAGGCGCGCATCCAGGCCGAGCACAAGGCCGCGGTGGCGACTGAAACGGCCGAGGCCGAATCGCTGCGCCGCCAGGTCATCGAAGCCCGCATGGCCGCGATGCAGGCCCAGGTCGAACCGCACTTCCTGTTCAACACCCTGGCGTCGATCGACCACCTGATCGAGACCGATCCGGCCCGCGCCAGCCAGATGCAGAAGAACCTGATCGCGCTGTTGCGCGCCAGCATGCCGACGATGCGCGAGACCGCCGATGGTGGCCCGCGTGACCTGGGCCGCGAGCTGGCCGTCGTGAGGCCTTATGTCGAGATCCTGAAGGTGCGCATGGAAGAGCGCCTGGTCGGCCACATCGACGTGCCCGAGGGGCTGGTCTCGGCCGAGTTCCCGCCGATGATGATCCAGACCCTGGTCGAGAACGCGATCCGCCATGGCCTGGAGCCCAAGCCCGAGGGCGGATCGCTGAGCGTCAAGGCCGAGATCGTGCACGGCAAGCTGCAGGTCACGGTGGCCGATACCGGCGTCGGCTTCGGCAACGGCGGCACCAGTGGCACGGGGGTTGGCCTGGCCAACATCCGCGAACGCCTGCAGCTGCTGTACGGCGACAAGGCGATGCTGACCGTGACCGCCAACCAGCCCAGCGGCACCGTGGTGACCATCACCGTGCCCTACCGCACCGTCAGCGCGCCGGGCAACGGTGGTGGCAACGGCAACGGCAACGGCAACGCTTGATTTTCCCGAGGAGACGAACGATGCATTCGAGACCTTCCCCCTGGCGTTGGCTTGGCTGGGCGCTGTTGATCGGCACGCTGTTGATCGCTTTGGTGACCGCCGTCTCTCTGGCGGCGATGTTCAACCACCTGCCGCCAGACCTGTTGATCACTGTCGACGGTGAGCAGATCGAGCTGGGCGGTTTGGAAGCGGGCCACATGTGGCTCATCTTCGGCGCGATCGTGCTGGCGATGGTGATCGTCGTGATCGTCGTGCCGCTGGCGCTGTTGTTCGGTGTGGGTGTGCCCCTGCTGTTGGCGGCGCTGGGCGTGATCGCGGCGTTGGCCTGCGTCGCCGTGGCGGTGGCGGTGGTCGGCTCGCCGGTCATCCTGCTGGCGCTGCTGCTGTGGTGGGCGGTCCGACCGAAGAAGACCCCGGCAGCGCCACCGAAGCCAGCAGCGCCGCCGCCGGTGCCGGTGATTGGCCAGCACACCGACAACAGCATCCCGTTCGCCTGACCGCGCGAGACCATCCCGGCGGGCTACGATCACGCCATGACGAATACCACCGACACCCCTGGCGGCGCCCCGCGCGCCGTGTTGGCTGACGACGAGCGGCTGATGCGCGACCAGCTGCGCGCCCGGCTGGCCGAAGCCTGGCCCGAGCTCGAGATCGTGGCCGAGGCGAAAAACGGCGCCGAGGCCGTCGAGCTGGTCGAGCAACATCGGCCCGATGTCGTGTTTCTCGACATCCGCATGCCGGGCATGACCGGCGTCGAGGCCGCGAAGCAGATCGCGCAGATGGATGTCGGCGACGACGGCTTCCTGCCCGAGATCGTCTTCATCACGGCCTACGACCAGTACGCGGTCGAGGCCTTTGAGCAGGGCGCGACCGACTACATCCTCAAGCCCGCCGAACGTGACCGGCTCAAGCTGACTGTCGAGCGCATCGGCAAGCGCCTGGCGGCCAAGCGCAACGCCGAAGACGACACCGACGCGCCCGGTTCATCGAGCGGCGAGCCGATCCAGCAGCTGCTGCACAAGCTGGCAGCCAGTGGTGGCGCCAAGCCGACCTACCTGAAGTGGATCCAGGCGACTGTCGGCCAGGCGATCCAGATGATCCCGGTCGAGGACGTGCTGTTCTTCATCAGCGACGAGAAGTACACCCGGGTCCAGACGCCGCAGGTCGAGGCGCTGATCCGCAAGCCGATCAAGGAGCTGGTCGACGAACTCGACCCCGAGCGCTTCTGGCAGATCCACCGCTCGACGCTGGTGGCGGTCAACGCGATCGCTGCCGTGACGCGGGACTTCCGCGGGCGCCAGATCGTCGCGGTCAAGGGCAATCCGCAGAAGCTCGAAGTCAGCCGCAGCTACACGCACCTGTTCAAGGGGATGTAGGCACGGCCGGCTCAGGCCGCGGGGTCAGGGCCGGGTGACTTCGAGGGTGTAGGTGCCGGCTTCGCCGACGGTGCCGCTGATGCGCTTGACGCGCACGAAACGATCGACGGCCACGCCGCCGGTGTTGGTCCAGCTGACGTTGTCGCTCATGCCGGCGCCGCGTGCGCTGCTGCGCAGCACGGTGCCGGTGGCGTTGCGCAGTTCCAGGTCGTAGTTCGACGCGACGTTGCCGATCAGCCGGGCGCTCAGCGTCTTGCCGGCGCCGACGCTGACCTTGAAGGTGTCCAAGTCGGTGCCGCTGGCGATCGTGCCGGCGATCTTGACCGGGAACGACGACAGCATCTGCGCTTGCGCCTGGGTGTTGTTCGGTTCGGTCTCGCCGGCGTCGCTGGCGACGCTCGCGCCGACGAACACTGCGTTGACGGCGGCGTTCGCATCGACGATGCCCTTGCCGCAGCCGACCGCGCAGGCTTTCGGCAACGGGCGTGTGGTGCTCTTCAGCAGCACCTCGATCTCGTCGGGGGTCAGGCTCGGGTTGCGCGCAACCATCAGCGCGGCGACGCCCGCCACGTGCGGCGCAGCCATCGAGGTGCCCTGGTAGTAGACATAGCTGTCGTTGCCGGCGGTGCTGTAGCCGTCGTTCAGCGTCGACAGCACGCCGTTGGCAGTGCCGGTGCTTTGGTCGCCGCCCGGGGCTGCGACGTCGATCTTGGCGCCGTAGTTCGAATACGAGGCGCGGCCGCCGGTGCGGCCCGTCGCCGCCACCGTCACCACATTGGCGCAGTTGGCGGGGGTGTGCTTGGAGGCGTCTTCGTTGGAGTTGCCGGCAGCGACGATGACCACCGCGCCGTTGGCGCGAGCCTGGTTGATGGCGCTTTGCATCGTCGTCGGGCAGGCCGACTTGCCGCCCAGTGACAGGTTCAGCACCCGCGCCGGCTGGCTCGGCGCCGAAACGCCGCCCACCGCGCTGCCCGAAGCCCACAGCACACCATCGGCGATGTCGGAGAAATAGCCACCGCCGCAACCCAGCACCCGCACCGGCAGGATCTTCGCGTCGTAGGCCACGCCCGCACCGCCTTCGCCGTTGTTGGTGACCGCGGCGATCGTGCCGGCCACGTGGGTGCCGTGCCAGCTCGAGTGGCCGCCACTGCAGCCGTCGCCGGGGTCGTTCGCGTCGCTGTCGCGTCCGCTGCCGTCGTTGGCCTTGGTGCTGTCGCTGATGAAGTCGTAGCCGGACAGCAGGTTGTCCGCCAGGTCGACGTGCGCGCGCACGCCGGTGTCGATCACCGCGACGACGACGCCGGAGCCGGTCGAATTGTCCCAGGCTGATGGCAGGTTCAAGCCACCGGTGGGCTCGAAGTAATGCCACTGGCTGGTGTACAGCGGGTCGGTGGCCGTGGCCAGTGCATGAAGCTTGCGGTCGGGCTCGGCGTAGAGCACGTTGGGATCGTCGGCCATCAGCTGGCGCGCGACGGCGTCGAGCTCGGTGGCAGAGACGCTGCGGTTCAGGTGCAGCACCTGCGCGCCCAGGCCGTTGCGGTGCACCTTGACCGCTTGCAGCCCGGCCAATTGCAGTCGCTGTAGGGCCAGCGTTGTGGCCTGCGGCGCCGCTTGCAGGGC
>NZ_JBFUGE010000329.1:0-6788 GCF_056403075.1 Ideonella sp. P3_A4
CCTGGGGGTACCGGCTTGCGGCCCACAACCACCGAGGCAGGCGTATCGGTGTTAGCTGCCCGCGAGCTTCATCTTGTCGATCAGCACCGAGCCGATCGTCTTGGCGCCCATGTTGTAGGCATCCGCGCCGACCGCAACGATGCCCTTGAGCATGTCGCGCAGGTGGCTGGCGATGGTGATCTCGTGCACCGGGAAGGCGATCTTGCCGTTCTCGACCCAGAATCCAGCCGCGCCACGCGAGTAGTCGCCGGTCACGTAGTTGACGCCCTGACCCATCAGCTCGGTGACAAACAGGCCGCGGTGCAGCTTGCGCAGCATCTGCTCCAGGTGATCGCCCGGCTGCGTGAGCCGGCTGGTCAGGCGCAGGTTCTGCGAGCCACCGGCGTGGCCGGTGGTCTTCATGCCCAGCTTGCGCGCCGAATAGCTCGACAAAAAGTAGCCCTGCACTACCCCGGCCGACACCACCTGCCGCGCCTTGGTGCGCACGCCTTCGTCATCGAACGGCGCGCTGCCCTTGCCGCGACGCTGGTGCGGGTCTTCGGTGATGTCGATGTGCTCGGGCCAGATGGTCTGGCCCAGGCTGTCTTGCAGGAAGCTGGCCTTGCGGTACAGCGAACCACCACTGGTGCCCTGAACGAAAGCGCCCAGCAGGCCAGCTGCGACGGTCGACTCGAACAGCACCGGCACCTCGCAGGTCTTGACCTTGCGTGACTTCAGGCGCGACAGCGCACGCTCAGCGGCGTAGCGGCCCACCGCCTCGGGCGCGGCCAGCTCCAGCGCGTCGCGCATCGAGGTGTACCAGTAGTCGCGCTGCATGTCGTTGCCCTTGCCGGCAATCGGCGACACCGACAGCGAATGGCGCGAGCTGGAATAGCCTCCGCTGAACCCCCGGCTGTTGCCGGCCCAGAAGTGCGACTGCTGGGCCGAGACCGAGCCGCCTTCCGAGTTGGTGATGCGCTTGTCGACCGACAACGCGGCCTCTTCGGCGCGGCGTGCCAGTTCGGCGGCGGTCTCGGCGTCCAGCGCCCAGGGGTGGAACAGGTCCAGGTCTTGCGCCACCTCGGCGGCAGTGGCCAGGTCTTCGGCCTCAGGCAGGCCGGCGGCCGGGTCTTCGGCGGTGAAACGGGCGATGTCGTAGGCGGCGCGCACCGTCTGCGACAGCGCAGCGGCGGAAAAGTCCGACGTGCTGGCGTTGCCGCGGCGCTGACCCAGGTAGACCGACACGCCGACCGACTTGTCGCGGTTGCGCTCGACATGCTCGACCTCGCCCTTGCGCACCGACACGCTGATGCCGCTGCCCTCGCTCACCTCGACCCCCGCGTCGCTGGTGCCCAGGTCACGCGCCATGCCAAGCACGTCTTCGACGATCTGCTGGAACTGTTCGCGGCTGTAGGCAAAGCCGTTGCGGGCGGCGTCGGCGCTGGTTTTGGCGGTCATCTTTTTTCGCTCGAGGCTGGAAGTGCAAAACCCGCCGGTGCCGCCCAGGCCATGCCGGGGCGCCCCGGGCGGGTGGCGCGTTGAATTGCGGGACAATCATAGCGAGCCTCATCAACACCTTCACGTCGCCGAGTCCCCATGCGCCGAGCGCCCCAAGACAACAACATCCCGCCCGAGCCCGAAGACGACGCTGACGACGACGCCGGCCGGCCCAGCAAGTCGGCACTCAAGCGCCAGATGCACAGCCTGCAGTCCTTGGGGCAAGAGCTGTCCGAGCTGTCCGCGTCCCGCGTGGCCAAGCTGAACCTGCCCGAGTCGCTGCAGGACGCGCTGGCCGAGTACCGCCGCACCCGTTCGCACGAGGGCCGTCGGCGCCAGCTGCAGTTCATCGGCAAGCTGATGCGCCAGACCGACGAGGCCCCCATCCGCGAGGCGGTGGCCGCTGCCAAGCTGGGCAGCGCGAAAGAGACGCTGGCCCTGCATGAGGCCGAGCGTTGGCGCGAAGAGCTGCTGGCCAGCGACAATGCGATCACCCGCTGGCTCAACCACTTCCCCGAGACCGACGCGCAGCAGCTGCGCAGCCTGGTGCGCGCCGTCCGCAAGGACGCCAAGGCCGAGTCGGTCGAGCAACGCCAAGGCCGCAGCTACCGCGAGATGTTCCAGCTGATCAAGACGGCGTTGGCTGCCACCGCCGCACCAGCGCCAGACGACAGCGAAGAAGGCGAGGACGACGATGAGTGACACCGCCTCCCCGTTCGAGTCGGTGCGCATCGGCCTGGTCTCGATCAGCGACCGCGCCTCGAGTGGCATCTACGAAGACAAGGGCATTCCGGCGCTGCAGGCCTGGCTGGGCCGCGCGCTGCGCAACCCGGTGCAGTGGGAACCGCGCCTGATTCCCGACGAGCAGGCGCAGATCAGCGCCACGCTGGTCGAGTTGGTCGATCAGGCCGGCTGCAACCTGGTGCTGACCACCGGCGGCACCGGCCCTGCCCCGCGCGACGTGACGCCGGAGGCCACGCTGGCCGTGGCCGACCGCGAAATGCCGGGTTTTGGCGAGCAGATGCGCGCCATCAGCCTGCGTTTCGTGCCGACCGCGATTCTGTCGCGCCAGGTGGCGGTGATCCGCGGCAAGGCGCTGATCATCAACCTGCCGGGGCAGCCGAAATCCATCGCCGAGACGCTGGAAGGCTTGCCCAACGCCAGCCCACCGGCGGCCGGCATCTTCGCGGCGGTGCCCTACTGCATCGACCTGATCGGCGGGCCGTACCTCGAGACCGACGCCGAGGTCTGCGACGCGTTTCGCCCCAAGGCGGCTCGACGCTGACCCTCTACGCCGCCTGCGGCGGCGGTCCCCCCGAGGGGGATGGCCAGCTTGGGGCGGCCCGGCGCTGGCCGGCCGACGCCGGCGGCCTGACGGCTACTTGACCAGCCGGTTCAGCCGCTCGGCGTCGAAGTTCTCGGTGGTGTGCGCATCCTGCGGCACACACTCTTCGTTGGGAATCTCGCGCGCACGGGCCGAGAGCTTCTCGATCGCCTGCCACAGCAGCGCAATCTGGTGCTCGTGCGAGCCGGCGTTGTCGATCAGGCCCTTCATCGCCTGYGCGACCGGGTCGTCGCCGTTGGTCACGCCGTAGGCTGAGAAGCCCAGCTTCGCAGCGGTCACTTCACGAGCAACATCCACTTCGGCGGCAATGATGCGCGCCGGGTTGCCGACCGCCGTCGCACCTGCGGGCACCGGCTTGGTCACCACAGCGCCCGAGCCGACGCGGGCACCGGCCCCGACCGTGAAGCCGCCCAGCACCGCCGCGTTGGCACCGACGATCACGCCGGCCTCCAGCGTCGGGTGGCGCTTGGCGCCCTTGACGAGCGAAGTGCCGCCGAGCGTGACGCCCTGGTAGATCGTGCAGCCGTCGCCCACCTCGGCCATCTCGCCGATGACGATGCCCATGCCGTGGTCGATGAAGACGCGTCGGCCCATGGTGGCGCCGGGGTGGATCTCGATGCCGGTCAGCCAGCGGCTGACGTGCGAGATGAAGCGGCCCAGCCACTTCAGCCCATGCGTCCAGCACCAGTGGGCGCGGCGGTGCATGAACAACGCATGCAGGCCCGGGTAACAGGTCAAAACCTCCCAGGTCGTGCGAGCCGCGGGGTCGCGCTCGAGGATGCAGGCGATGTCTTCGCGCAAGCGTCCGAACATGGGCGTCCGATCTGGTGGGTTAGTTGCTGGACGAATGAGTTTATATGGCGTTCAACCCCGCTGGCCGCCTGGGGCTTTGGCGCTGCGCTGCATCGCGGTGGCGATGCCACGCAGGATGTGAACCTCCTCGGCCGTCAACGCAGCCCGGTTGGCCAGCTGGTTCAGACGCGGCACCAGCTTCTTCGGCGCCGCCGGGTCGAGAAAGCCGATCTCGACCAAGGCCTGCTGCCAGTGCGCCAACAGCCCCTGCACCGCGGCGCCGTCAGCCCAGACCACCGGTGCGGTGCGCGCTTCGACGCCGAAGCCGCCCAGCGCCTGGCGCCACTCGTAAGCCAGCACCTGCACCGCCTGGGCCAGGTTCAGCGAACCGTAGGCCGGGTCGGTCGGGATGCTCAAGGCAGCGTGGCAGCGGTAGACGTCGTCGTTGGTCATGCCAAACCGCTCGCCGCCGAAGACGAAAGCGACGCGGTGGCCCTCGCCCGCCAGCGTGGCAAAGCGCTCGCGCGGGGCAAAGGTCGGCGGGCCAAAGTCGCGCGGCGTCATCGCGGTGGCGCAGGCGTAGTCCACGCCCTCAAGCGCCTCGGCGAGGTTGCCGACGATGCGTGCCGCAGCCAGCACATCGGTGGCGCCACTGGCCATCGCCAGCGTCTCCTCGCGCGTCAACACATCGTCGAAACGCGGCGCCACCAGCACCAGGTCCGAGAAGCCCATCACCTTCATGGCTCGCGCGGCCGAGCCCACGTTGCCGGGGTGGCTTGTGTTCATCAGCACGAAACGTGTGGCGTCGGGCGTGGCGGGGGCTGGCGAATCGGGCATGGGCGGCTAAAATCTGCGGTTCTGCGTGGATTGTCCTGCCTGCACGGCCCAGCCCACGCCCGCTCTTTCCTCCCGCCAGCCCGGTTCCCCGCTCTCGTCCAGCTTTTTCAGGTCGCCCATGTCGCAATCCATCCATCCCATGCTGAACATCGCCATCAAGGCGGCCCGCACCGCGGGGGCGATCATCAACCGGGCGTCGCTGGACGTCGACCTGCTCAAGGTCACCGCGAAAAGCGCAAACGACTTCGTGACCGAAGTCGACCACGCGGCCGAAGCCGCGATCATCGAAACCCTGCTGACCGCCTATCCCGGCCACGCCATCCTGGCCGAGGAATCGGGCCGCACCCACGGCGCCAAGCACAGCGATTTCCTCTGGATCATCGACCCGCTCGATGGCACCACCAACTTCATCCACGGTCTGCCGGTCTACTGCGTCTCGATCGCGCTGTCGTTTCGCGGCAAGGTCGAGCAGGCCGTTGTCTACGACCCGACGCGCAACGACCTGTTCATGGCCTCCAAGGGCCGCGGCGCCTTCCTGAACGACAAGCGCCTGCGGGTGTCCAAGCGGGTGCGCCTGGGCGACGCGCTGGTCGGCACCGRCTTCCCCTTCCGCAAGGGCGACAACTTCCAGCGCTACCTGAAGATGTTCGAGGCCGTGGCGCCGCATTGCGCCGGCCTGCGCCGCCCCGGCTCGGCTGCGTTGGATCTGTGCTATGTGGCAGCCGGCTGGTACGACGGCTTTTTCGAGACCGGGCTGAACCCGTGGGACGTGGCTGCCGGCTCGCTGATGATCACCGAAGCCGGTGGCCTGATCGGCAACTTCACCGGCGAGGCCGACTTCCTGCACCAGCGCGAGGTGGTGGCCGGCGCGCCAAAGATCTACGGCCAGTTGGTGCAACTGCTGGCGCCCTTCACCCGCATCATCAAGGAAGAAGAGCCGGTGGCCCCGCCGCCGCCGGTTGACGCCGCACCGGTGGAACGCAAGCTGGTGCGCCTGCGCAAGAAGGATGTGCAAGCCGAAGCCGGCGACGAGCAAGCCGACTGACGCCTTTTTCCAGAACACCGCCGATGAAGAACGAGAACCTGCCCATGCAGGACTTCAGCGCCCACACGCCGATGATGCAGCAATATTTGCGCATCAAGGCCGAGCACCCGGACACGCTGGTGTTCTACCGCATGGGCGATTTCTACGAGGTGTTCTTTGACGATGCCCGCAAGGCGCATCGTCTGCTTGACATCACGCTGACGACCCGCGGCCAGAGCGCGGGCGAGCCGGTGGTGATGGCCGGCGTGCCGGTGCATGCGGTCGAGAACTACTTGGCCCGGCTGCTGAAGCTGGGCGAATCGGTCGCCGTGGCCGAGCAGGTCGGCGATGTCGCCACAGCCAAGGGCCCGGTTGAGCGCAAGGTGGTCCGCGTCGTCACCCCCGGCACGGTGACCGACAGCGAGCTGCTCGACGACCGTGCCGACACGCTGCTGCTGGCTGTGCACCGCCAGCGCAGCACCTATGGCTTGGCCTGGCTCGGCCTTTCCAGCGGCCAGTTGGGCCTGGCCGAATGCGGCGAGCGCGAGTTGCCGGGCTGGCTGGCGCGGCTGGCGCCGGCCGAGATCCTGATCGACCGCGACAGCATCGACAAGTCCCCGTCGCCGGCGCTGCGCCAGGCCAAGAGCACCCTCACCGCCCGCCCCGCCTGGCAGTTCGACACCGGCCTCGGCCAGCGCAAGCTGTGCGAGCAGCTGCGCGTCGCGTCGCTGGCCGGCTTCAACGCGCAGGACCTGGGCCAGGCCCATGCCGCCGCCGCCGCGCTACTGGCCTATGCCGAGCACACCCAGGGCCGCGCGCTGGCGCACGTCACCACGCTGACCGTGCAGCGCGCCAGCGAGCTGCTGGAGCTGCCGCCCGCCACGCACCGCAACCTCGAACTGACCGAAACCCTGCGTGGCGAGCGCTCGCCGACGCTGCTGTCGCTGCTGGACACCTGCCGCAGCGGTATGGGCAGCCGCGCGCTCCGCCACWGGCTCACCCACCCCGGCCGCGACCGTGCTCAGGCCAACGCGCGCCACGCCGCCATCGCCCAGTTGCTCGCCAGCGGCTTCGACACCCTGCGCGAAGCCATGCGCTCGGTCAGCGACGTCGAGCGCATCGTCTCGCGCATCGCGCTGCRCCAGGTGCGCCCGCGCGAGCTGGCCGGCCTGCGCATGACGCTGGCGAGCCTGCCCTCGCTGCGCAGCATCGCTCCGCAAGGCAGCGCGCTGCTGGACGAATGCCACGCCGCGCTGTCGCCCGACCCGACCGTGGCCGATCTGCTGACCCGTGCCATCGCCGAAGAGCCGGCGG
>NZ_JBFUGE010000330.1:0-6786 GCF_056403075.1 Ideonella sp. P3_A4
GGGTACTTCTTCTTGTCGCCGCGCAGCGTCACGGTGTAGACCGCCATCACGTCCGGCCGGTCCAGGAAGTAGGTGATGCGGCGGAAGCCCTCGGCTTCGCACTGGGTGTACAGCCCGCCGCCCGAGGCGTACAGACCGCTCAGTTGCGTGTTCTTTTCCGGCGCGATCGTGTTGCGGATCTCCAGCACGAAGTGGTCGGCCGCCGGCGCGTCGATCACCAGCATGTCGTCTTCATGGCGGAACGAGACGCTCTGCCCGTCGACCAGCACGCGCAGCAGGTTCAGCTCTTCGCCGTGCAGGCGCAGCGGCTGCACCGGCTGCTGGCCGTTGCGTTCGATCGTGAGCTTGCTCGCGACGATGGTCTTCGCAGCGTCCAGGTCCAGCGTCAGGTCGACGTTGCGGATCCAGTAGGCCGGAGCGAGATAGTCTTCGCGGCGAATGAGGGGGGCAGTGCCTTCGCGCATGGTGTGTCTTGACGTTGTGGGTCGCGGGGTTGATGCAGCGGCGGCGCAACCGCGTCACGGTGCGCGCGGTACGGCATGGCGCAAAGCGCAACGCAGCCGTGGCTGAGGCCGGGTAGGCCCAACCCGGCAGTTTACCGGCTGGCCGGCCTCAGAAACCGGTGGGGCTGTCGGCCCGCAAATGAGCCAATTGATGAGAAATTCGCCCTCCAGGCGGGGCTTTCACCAATGGCGCGGTGCTCAAGGCGTGGTTTCGCCGGTCCACTGCCGCCGCAATTCGTCGATCGGGATCACCGGCGACAGGTGGCCGCGCACCAGTTCCTTCAGCCGCACCCGGGTCATCCGGTACCAGAAGCCAAAGGCCTCGTGCATCTTCGGCTCGCCGTGGAACTTGACGATCGTGGCGCCGGCGATGCGGGCGCGGCCCTGAGCCGCGTTTTTCCGGCCCAGGCGCACGGTCTTCTTGAAGCTGACGATCTGCTCCACCGGGAACAGCCCCACACGGTCCCGCAGGCCGTGGGCGGTGACCACGCCATGGGTGAAATCCTGGTCGCCCAGCACCTTCTGCTTGTAGCTTTCGCCGGCGACGAAGGCGTCGTAGATCTTGCGCAGGCCGCCGCGGCGGATGCGCATCACCGACGAGTTGAAGCCGTCGTAGTGCCAGTTCGGCACGATCACCAGGTCGGCCGGGTGGCCGAAGGCGAACGACAGCATCTCTTCCATGTCGCGCCGGATCACCAGGCTCAGGTCGAGATAGAGGAACTCGTCGAAAGGCAGGTAGTCGGGGTTGAACAGGCCGAGCTTGCGGGTGGTGCCGCGCATGCCGGGGCGGTCCAGCTCGGTCCAGCCCGAGCAGTCGTGCCGGATCACGCCTGCCGGCAGCGGGCGCGGCGAATCGGTGTAGCAGTGCAGCTCGAACGGCCGATGGCAGTGCCGCTTGAGCATGCCGTGCAGCCGCTCGATGTAGGTGTCGGTCATCGGGTGCGGCTCGCCGAAGGCCATGCACACGATGGGCAGCGGCTGACCGCTCATGGAATGCTCCTCATGCATACTCCCCGGGTGATGGCGACGCCAAACCCGGCTTCTGAACCGATTGTGATGGATGGCAGTGAGACGGGCAGCGGCGCTTGCCTGTTCCTGGCGTCCACGCCGCTGCATACCTTTTTTGCGCTGGGCCTGATGGCCGGGCCGATGCGACAAGCGCCGAAACACTTGTGGCTGATCGACCAGCCACCCGGTGCACGTGACTACATCGGCGAGGCGCTGGAAAAGTCCGACGCCATCGACGTGAAGGTCACCCGATTTGTGGCGCTGCGCGGCACGACCGCGGCGCGCGCGCAATTGCAAGAGATGAGTGCGCAGTCCGCGCGGATTGCGCCGGTGACCATTGCCGTCGGCATGGACCACCGCCTCGAGTTCTACGCTGCGCTGCGCGGTTGCCCGCCCGCTCGGCGCGTCTACATCGACGATGGGCTGTACAGCTACCTGCCGCACCAGCATGCGACGGCGCCCTGGCTCGAAGGCCTGTCGAACTGGCGGCGCAGCCTCAAATATGGCTTGCCGGTGGAGCGGCCGGCGCTGGTCGGTGGCTCGAAGGCGGTGCAGGCCGCCTATGTGCTGCTGCCCGGCCAGGTGCATGGCGGGCTTGCTGGCAAGCCGGTGCAGGCGCTGCGGCCCGATTGGTTTGCTACCGATGCAGTGCGGCAGACGTGCATCGCGGCAGCGGCCCTGGYCGGATTTGATGCGGCCAGTTGCGCAGGCCTAGGCCTGTTGCTGCTGTTGCCGCATCCACGGTTTCTGCAGGCCGATCCCGCCTTGAAAGAACAACTGGCCCGGCTGGTGAAGGACCATGCCCAACGCGGCCAGACCGTGGCGCTGAAATCGCACCCCAACGCGGCCCAGCCGGCATGCCAGCAACTGGACTTGCCTCAGACCGCCTGCATCGAAGTGCCAGCGCGGCTGCCGGCTGAAGTGCTGGCACCGCTGCTGGACAAGACGGTGGTGGTGGGCACGCTGACCACCGCGCTGCTGAGCCTGTCCTTGCTCGGCCGCGGCTTGCGGGTCTACCGCCTGCCGAGCGGCGCAGCCAAGGTGAGCGAGTTCGAGGCCGGCGCGCAGCGCGTTTACGATGCGGCCGGTGTCCAGGTCTTTGACGCAGCGCAAACGGCCTGAGCAGCCGGCGCCCCCCGGCCCCTGACAAAATCCCCCCGATGACCGAACCCATTCGCGTGTTTGTCGGCGCGGTGCATTCGCACCGGCTGATGTTCGAAGTCCTGCGCTGGTCGATCAAGCGCCATGCCTCGCGGCCGGTCGAGGTGCGCTCGATCGGCGAGCTGACCGCGCCCGGCCTGCCGGTGCCGAAGAAGCCCGAGAACCGGCCGGTGACGCCGTTTTCGTTCCAGCGTTTTGCGGTGCCGATGCTCGCCGGCTGGCGCGGCCGCGCGATCTACTGCGACTCCGACCAGGTGGTGCTGCGCGACATCGCGGCGCTGAACGACCTGCCGATGCACTTCGGCTCGCGCATCATGCGGCGCACCGAGAAGGGCCCGGACGGCCGCACCGGCAGCCACGCGTCCAGCGTGATGCTGCTGCGTTGCGACAAGCTGCTGGCCTGGGAGCCGCAGCGCATTGCCGATGACCTGGACAACGGCCGCTACGACTACCACGCGCTGATGAAGTTGAAGACGGTCTGGCTGAAGGGCTCGATGCCACGCCACTGGAATGCGCTGGACCACCATGAGCCGGCGACCTGCCTGGTGCACTACACGCGCCGCTCGACGCAGCCGTGGATTGCGCGTGGTCATGCGCATGAAGGGCTGTGGTTCGAGGCGCTCTACAGTGGCCTGGCCGCCGGCGAAGTCAGCCAGGACGCGATCGACTTCGCCGTCGCCAACCGCTATGTGCGCCCGTCATTCGGCTGGCAGGCCGAGCGGCGCGAGAGCGATTCGAGCAAGGTGCCGACCGAGCTGCATGCGGCCGACGCCGCGTTCCTCGAACATTGCAGCAAGCACCAGTTCAACAACCTCGACGGCGACTATCGTAGTACGTGATGCCCCCACGCTCCTTCCAGTCGCTGCCCCCCGAGGGGGCTCTTGCAGTGGACCGGCAGAGCCGGATCCACGCAAGTCCCTTGGTTCGGAACACGCTTGTGCCGTCTTCGGCGTTTGTGGCGCCTTTGATGGCGCTGATATGAGGCCCCAATGCGCCGTATCGTGACCTTCGGAACCTTCGACGTGCTGCACGTCGGCCACGTGCTGATCCTCGACCGTGCGCGGGCGCTGGGCGATCAGTTGATCGTGGGCGTGTCGTCCGACGACCTGAATTTCTCGAAGAAGGGCCGGCGCCCGATCTACACGCAGAAAGACCGGGTCCACATCATCAGTGCGCTGCGCTGCGTCGACGAAGTCTTCATCGAGGAGTCGCTGGAAAAGAAGGGCGACTACCTGCGCGAGCACCGGGCATCGGTGCTGGTGATGGGCGACGACTGGGCCGGCCGTTTCGACGAGTTCAAGTCGATCTGCGAGGTGGTCTATCTGCCACGCACGCCGTCGATCTCGACGACGGAGATCATCGAGGTGATCCGACAGGCGCCCTGATCAGGCGCGCCGCTGCTCCAGCGCGTCGACGATGCGCTGCGAGGTTTGCCCATCTCGCGGGCCGATCAGGTGCTCGATCAGCGCTTCACGCTCGGCCGACGGCGGCTTGCCACTGCGCCGGTCGACCAGTGCCTGCTGCAGCACGCCGCTCAGCGCTGCCGGTTTGTCGGCGCCATAGGCCACTGCCTCGTAGCGCGGGGTGTTCGGGTCGATGCGCTGCTTGTAGCGCCAGGCAAAGATCCCGCGGTAGCTCCAGCGCAGCTTCAGGAAGCGGCACCAGACGACGGGCTTGTTCAGCGCCGCGAACTCGAACAATGCGCTCGACGCATCGCTGACCAGCACATCGGCGCGTGCCATCAGCGGCACCAGGTCATAGCGCTCGGGGCCTAGTACCTCGATGCCGGCATCGGCCCAACGCTTCATGCGTTCGCGCTGCTTCGCGTATTGCGGCACCACCCACGAGAAGAAGTGCGGCTTGACGATCCAGTGCGCGCCCGGCACCAGGGCCTTCAAGTCCTCGGGCATCAGTTCGAGCGACGACGGGTAGAAGGTTGGCGCGTACAGCAGCACCGGCGCTGCGCTGCCCGAGGGTGGGGCAGGTTGGATCGGCAGCAGCGGATCGAGCTTGGCAAAGCCGACCAGCGCGAGTCGGTCGCGCACGCCAGGCTCCCGTGCGACCAGTTCATCCAGCACACGTTGTGACTCGACGCAGCGCAGGTCGAAGCGATTCAGCCGCGGGTCGAACAGCACGTTCTTGACACCGATGCCGTGGTAGACCAGCGCGGTGCGGGTATTCGGCGCGAGTGTTTCGCCGTCGGCCAGAAAGCTGCCGAACACCGCCCAATCGGGGGCGAGCTTGCGCAGTTCCGCATAGGCCTGAATCGGACTGTCGACACGCAGCAGCGTGTGCGCTTCGACCTGCGGCAGGTCGACCGCGATAGGCACGTCGCGCAGCTTCTCGTCCACCCGCAGCAGCGTGGTCACGCGATGGCCACGCGCGATCAGCGCGCGCACTACCGGTGCAAATTGCGGCAGGTAATAGAGCTGTTCAGCGAAGAAGGCGACGTGCATCGGGGCTGAGGCAGAAAGAAGAGCGGCCCCTGAGGGCCGCTGTGGGATCACAGGCCTTGCTTCAGGCTCGCTGCGATGAAGGCGTCGAGGTCGCCGTCCAGCACCTTCTGGGTGTTGGAGATTTCGACGTTGGTGCGCAGGTCCTTGATGCGGCTCTGGTCCAGCACGTACGAGCGGATCTGGTGGCCCCAGCCGACGTCCGTCTTGGTGTCTTCCAGCTTCTGCTGCTCTTCCATGCGCTTGCGCATCTCATGGTCGTACAGCCGTGAGCGCAGGCGCTTCCAGGCGACGTCGCGGTTGCTGTGCTGGCTGCGGCCGTCCTGGCACTGCACGACGATGCCGGTCGGGATGTGCGTCAGGCGCACGGCCGAGTCCGTCTTGTTGATGTGCTGGCCGCCGGCGCCAGACGCGCGAAAGGTGTCGGTGCGCACGTCGGACGGGTTGATCTCGATCTCGATCGAGTCGTCGACTTCCGGGTAGACGAACAGCGAAGCGAACGAGGTGTGGCGGCCGCCGGCCGAGTCGAACGGGCTCTTGCGCACCAGGCGGTGCACACCGGTTTCGGTACGCAGCAGACCGAACGCGTAGTCGCCCTCGACCTTGATCGTGGCGCTCTTGATGCCGGCGATGTCGCCCGGCGTCTCGTCTTCCATCGTCGCCTTGAAGCCCTTGCGCTCGGCGTACTTCAGGTACTGGCGCAGCAGCATGCTGGCCCAGTCGCAGGCCTCGGTGCCACCGGCGCCGGCCTGGATGTCGATGAAGCAGTTGAGCGGGTCGGCCGGGTTGCTGAACATCCGGCGGAACTCGAGCCCTTCGACGGTGGCTTGCAGCGTCGCGGCTTCGGCTTCGATCGCCTGCAGGCCGTCCAGGTCGCCGTCGGCTTTGGACATCTCGAACAACTCGGTGTTGTCCGACAGGTTGCTCGTCAGGTGGTCGATGGTCTCGACGACCTCGTCGAGGGCCTTCTTTTCCTTGCCCAACTCCTGCGCCCGCTTGGGGTCGTTCCAGATGTCGGGATTTTCGAGGGTCGCGTTGACTTCCCTCAGACGCAGGACCTTGCGGTCGTAGTCAAAGATACCCCCGTAGATCGAGGGTGCGCTGCGTCAGATCGGCCAGCGAGTTGCCGATGGCGTTGATGCGTTCGATGTCCATGGCGCTCATTCCATTCTTGTCAAACCGCGTATTTTCGCTCAAGCGGCGAGGCCGCGCTGCCGGGCCGGCCTTCCCCGGGTGCGCGCGAATGGGCGGCGGGCCGCCGCGTCGGCACAATGGATCACTGCCCCGCCTCCAAAAGCACCCGCCTTCCGGCGGTATTTTTCGCCCCGACTCGTCCACCACCTCGCGATGACGGTTGTTGCCGACGACAGCTCCGCCGCGGCGCTCGCGCGCCGACGCCAGGCCCATTGGCGGGCCGTGCGGCGCTGGACGGTGGGCCTGCTGCTGGTCTGGGCCGGCGTCACCTTCGGCGTGGCCTTCCAGGCCCGGGCCCTGAGCTTCAATTTCTTCGGCTGGCCGTTCAGCTTCTGGGTCGGCGCCCAAGGCTCGGTGCTGGTCTACCTGTTGCTGGTTGGCTTGTACGCCTGGGCGACACGCCGGATCGACGAAGCAAACGACCTGGACGAGCTGGACTGATGGCCGAGCCCCACGCCCCCACCGCC
>NZ_JBFUGE010000331.1:0-6783 GCF_056403075.1 Ideonella sp. P3_A4
CTCATGGGCACCGGCGCAGGCCTCGGCAGCCTGGCGATGGCCGGCTGCACAAACCTCAGCCGCGACGCCCAACGCAACGACGCCCTCGCCTGGCTCGATGCCACCGCGCAAGCCGAGCTTGTTCAGCGCCGCGAGATCTCCCCAGCTGAACTCCTTGAGGCCGCGATCGCAAGGATCGAGGCGCTCAACCCGCGGCTCAACGCCATCGTGACACCCTTGTATGAGCGTGCGCGCAGCGAGGCGAACGCGCCGTTGCCCGAGGGCCCGTTCCGCGGCGTGCCCTATGCCCTCAAAGACCTGGTGGACCTGCAGGGCACACGCAGGACGGCGGGTTCTCGGCTGCTCGCTCAGAACGTTTCGCAAGACAGCAGCGAGATCGTCAAGCGCTCCGTTGCGGCAGGCCTTGTCGTCCTTGGCAAGACCAACACGCCCGAATTCGCGCTCAACGGCTCGACCGAGCCGCAGCTGTTCGGCCCGTCTCGCAACCCTTGGGACACCACGCGCTCGGCCGGCGGTTCGTCGGGTGGGGCCGCCGTGGCGGTCGCCTCGGGCATGCTGCCCTTCGCCCATGCCAGCGACGGCGGCGGATCGATCCGGATTCCGGCATCTTGCTGCGGGCTGTTCGGTCTCAAGCCCAGCCGCGGTCGCATGTGGGGTTCGCTCGCCACAGACTCCGGCGCAGAGAACTGCGTCAGCCGATCGGTGCGAGACAGCGCGCGCCTGTTCATGTGGAACCAGCGTCAAGACCTGCAAGCGCCCTTGAAGCCAGTGGCGGCACTGGAGCCGCTGGGCACGCGCCGATTGAAGATCGGCTTCTCGACCGCCAATGTGTTCGGCAAACAGCCCACGCCGGCAGTGAGGGCCGCACTTGAAGACACGGCCACGCTCTGCGCCACCATGGGCCACCAGGTGGAGCCCGCACGCCTGCCGGTGGATGGCGACGAATTCTTTCTTCATTTCATGGTCGCCTGGAGTGGCGGCGCTGATCGCATGCGCGCCGCAGCCGAGGCGCAGGGCCGCAAGCCTGAGGACGTGCTCGAGCCCTGGACGCTGTACCTGTCCGATCATTTCCGCAGGCAACCGCCCGATGCTGGCGCCAAGGCGACGGCATTCTTCGCAGAGCATGCGCGCCGCTTCGACGCCTTCTTCCAGCAGGTCGACGTCATGCTGACACCGGTGGTCAGCGAAGAGCCGCCACCTCTGGGCTATCTTGGGCCGGAGGTGGCCGGAGCACAGATGTTCGACCGCCTCACCCGCTATGTGTCCTACACACCGGTGCACAACGTCGCAGGCACGCCCGCCATGTCGGTGCCGCTGGGCAGAGGCCCATCAGGCCTGCCGATTGGCAGCCAGTTCGCGGCGCGGCTGGGCAGCGAACAGCTTCTTTTCGGCTTGGCGTTCGACCTGGAGAGCGCGGCGCCGTGGGCACAGCACAAGCCGGCCGCTTGAGTGTTGCCATGCAAAACCCTGGCGCCCTCTGGCGCCACTTGGCCCAGCTCCATCGCACCTGAGTACATTTGCGGCTGATCGTCGCCAGTGCTAACCACCGAGCCGGCCGCATAGTCCGGTTCGAGAAGTAGCGCGCCGCCCGTCGAGCAAGCCGCCTTGTCAGGAGCTGAAAATGATCGTGAAGCATTTCAAGCCTTTGGTGTCCAGCCAACTGCGCCGCGCATTGATGGCGCTCGCATGGAGCATCGCCGCGCTGCCGGCCGCGCAGGCCCAGTGGGCGCAAGATGGGTTCTCAAGCAGCAAGGGGTACGCCAACCCCGTCGAGTCGACGCTTTCGAAAGAGACCGTCCAGGGATTGAAGGTCATCTGGGAGCGCCCGCTTACCGGCAGTGGCGATGTCAGCAGCGTGAGTCAGCTCGACAACCGCATGTTCACCTGCGCGGCGCGCGGCGGCTTGTTCGCATTGGATCCACCAACGGGGAATGTCCTCTGGCACCAGGCGTCTGCAAGCCTGGGCGAATGCGGTGCGCCGGCGGTGGATCACGATGCGGTCTACCTGTCGACCGCCGCGGCGGACGGCAGCCGGAACGTACTGCGCGCCTACCATCCGGCCACCGGGGCTGAGCTCTGGAGCACCGACTTGCCGGCGGGCGCGGACTTCAAGAAGGTCACCAGCGGCTTGGCACTGAACGGCGACATGCTGGTTGTCACCACGCAAGGCCAGGCCCTCGTGGCGGTGCGCCGCACCGATGGGCATGTCATGTGGCAATCTGCAACCGGCACCGGGACCAACAGCTCGCCCAGCGTGGCAAACGGCCGCGTGTTCGTGGCAACGGCGACCGTCTGCTGCACCACACCAGGGTCTGTCCGCGCCTTTGACCTGGCCACCGGCGGGCTGCTGTGGACACACCAGTTCAGGTATGAACTCGTTCATCCACCACTCGTCATGGGCGACCAGGTCATCGTGGGGCCGCTGCAGGACCCCACCATGGCAGCCTTCGACGCGGCCGATGGCCACACCTTGTGGACGAAGGCCTCCAAAACAGGTTCCTTCACCTCCCACCTGTCCGGAAACGGCTCAGAAATCTATGCCGTGACCGGCGGTATCTGGGTTTCGGCGTACAGCGCGACGAACGGCCGCTTGTTGTGGCATCGCAAGTACAGCAACACCCTGAGCGTGGCACCCACTTTGGTTTGGGCCAACAAGCTTCTGTATGCGGTCTATCACGACTACCACGACGGCCAGGTGCACTACCTGCAAGTCTTCAATGCGCACACTGGCAACGAACTCGATCGGGTCGACCTGGACCTGCCGCTGGCCGGCCTCGGCACGACCGTCGTCGACGGCCGCGTCGTGATCGTTGATCGCGGCCGGATCGTGGTGCTGGGGCTGTGAAGGGCCAGCAACTGCTGCCGTCCTCTACTGCAACTCCTACCAACTCATGCCCGTAAGGCTCCAGCTCCCGACTGAAGCGATTGCGAGGGCCCGTCCACATTGAAAGCATTCGAATGCCGGCAGCATCATCAGCGGCTGTGTCTGGCAAGACAAGCGCGCAACTCCGGCGGCAAAGCGACAGGACGTCTTGTTTCCGAAGAGATGCAGACATGCGTGACCGTGCCGCAAAAGGTCTCGATGTCGTGTTGATTTCGCCCCGAGAACTGCAGAGTGAACGAGTGTTGACCCATCTTCGGGACCGACACGCTGACCGTGACCTCGTCGTCCCAGACCATGGGCGCCAGGAACTCCAGGTTCAACGCGCGCGCCGGGGGAAGAATTCCCTGTGCGATCAGGCTGCGCTCTGCAGGGGTGCCCAGCGCATGAGCGAGGAATTCGAGACCTGCTTCGATCACGTAGTGCGCGATGCGAGGCGTGTAGACAGCACCGGCGGGATCGCAATCGCCGAACAGTACAACGCGCTTTGTTTGAAACATCGGTCGTGCTCTCCTGATCTTGGAAGGTGGTGGGGCACAAGAACTCGCACGACGGCGCGCTGTCCGCACCCAGAGGATTTGCCTGCAGATCTCATCAAGCTACATAGCATTTGACCAGTTAGACCCGCACATGTTCGAACAAGCGGCCGGTGCAGCGTCATCGCGCCCGTCGAACCGAAGAAGACTCTCAACCTCCCAACGTCTGCAGAGACATTCAACCAATCTGTTACGTTGACAGATCGAATGCGCAGTGATGCGCTGCTTCGACTGGCTGATCAAACGGCGAGAGCGACTCGAGCGTAACGGTCAATAAGCTTCATATCCGGCGCCTGCCCACTTTCGTTGGTTCCGCATCGTCCATACATTGCATCCTGCCGCGGCATCCCCTCAACAGTTTTGCCATCCAGGAGGATGCATGATTCAAGCTTCAAAGTGGGCGCGCTTCGCCGTGCCTTTCAAGAGCCACGTCGCGGCAATGGCGGCGCTGAGCGCCACGACAACGTTGGTCGCCGCATCGGCAACGGCGCAGACCACCGCGTCAAGCGCTGAGCAGTTGGCACGCGCTGCCAATCCGCACCGCGCTCGTGTGGAAGCACTGCTCGCGAGCGTGCCGCAACCTCAAGGCAACGCCGAAGCGCCACTGATCGTCGATGGCAAGCCGGCCAAGCCGGGCAAATGGCCGTTCATGGTGTCGCTGGTCGACAAGAGCAATTCGAACAACTACGACGCCCATTTCTGCGGCGGCTCGTTGATCGACGACAACCATGTGCTGACCGCTGGGCATTGCGTCCAGGGCGCGCAGGCCAGCGACATGCAAGTGCTGGTCGGCACGCAGAGCCTGGTCAGCGGCGGCCGGCGCATCAACGTCACGCGGGTGACCGTCCATCCGACCTTTGGCGCCACACCGTTCCTGCAGGGGGACGTGGCCGTGCTGCGTCTGGCCGAAACGGTGACCGACATCGCCCCGGTCATCTACGCAGGCTCTGCCGCGATTGACGACGACGTCGCTCCCGACAACTCGAACACCACCGTCATGGGCTGGGGTGCGCTCGAGTGGGACCAGGCGGGTCCGGAAGTGCTGTACCAGGCATCGCTCGTTCGCAACACGATCGCCGAGTGCAACGGGCTGAGCTTCTACAAAGGCAAGCTGACCGACAACAACGTCTGCGCCGGTGACCTCGCGGCGCCGGGCAAGAGCGCTTGCTACGGCGACTCCGGTGGTCCGCTGGTCGGCAAGAACGACAGCGGCAAGCCCGTGCAGATCGGCGTGGTCAGCGGTGGCCCGCGCGTTTGCGGCGATGTGCCGGGGTACTTCGCTCGCGTCGGGTCGTACGCGAAGTGGATCAAGAAGCAGGTCACCAACCCCTGAGGCTGCCAACCGCTCGCCGAGGGCCTGCCGACACAACGGCAGGCCCTCGGTCCGTCAGGCATTTCAGTGGCCAACCATCACGGGGGTGTTGCCCTGAACGATCACGCAGCTCTTGCTCTCTTTGCACGCCTCTGAGTACCGCTTGATGCCCTCCAGCTGCACAAACTGCGCGGCGTCAAGTTTCATTTGCTCTCGGTAGGCGTTGTCCGCATTCGCGCGGCTCTGTTCGGCTTGCAGTCGCGAGTCTTCGGCGAGCTTGCGCTGGGTCTCCGTCTTCCTGCGCTGCTGCTGAACTGCGGTTGCGTTCATTTCGGCGATGACGGGGGCGTCGGGGAGTGCCTTTCCCATGTTCACGTTGATCAAGTCGACGTGCAGACCCGTCGTCTTGATGTGCGCACGAAATTCGCCGGCGATCTCCTTCTCGATGGAGGCAAGCGTCTCGGGGTCCGTCATGATCGGCGTCATCGAGTACTTCTTCGTCACGTCGCGGACGATGGTTCGGTACTGTTCCTTCAGGTTGTGTTCATACCAGCCGGTGTAGCCGAACTTCTTGACGAGCTCGGCCGGGTCTCTCCACTGAAGAACGATGTAGCTGGCGTAGTTGATGAAGTTGTTGTCGCCTGTGGCCAGGTGCTCCAGCGGCTCGTCGCGTTTGGTAGGCGCCAGAGACACCTCCAGACCTTCGGTCGTGATCCAGTACCACGACAGCCCCGGCTTCTGCGTCTCATCTCTTGGGCCACCGTGGCCAAAGAACCATGGGTTGTCAATCAAGACAGTCTCCGACCCTGGAGGCGTCACGATGCGGTGACAGCCAGACAAGAGCACGGCGGAAAGAAGCAGGATCAAGATCCTCATGGCGGTCCCTCGGTTCAGGAAATTCATGACGTGAAGGTCTGGTTTGGCGGCAGCTTACTGCGCCTCGATCCAGTCGTCGCGAAATCCATCTCAAACGTCCGCCGAACACCTGAAGGTTCTTGAACCTACGCGCCGAAGTAGGCGGGCTGGTCCAAATCGGCGAGCAGCGTCGGGCCGGCCGGTTGCCAACCCAGCAACTCGCGGGTTCGTTGGCTGGAAACCGCCATGTCGGCACCGGCAAAGAGGGCGAACCAACCAAAGTGCTCGGGGCCACGCGGTTCCACGGGCAGGCCAAGCCGACGACCGATGACCTCCGCAATGGCTTTGAACGAGACGGCTTCATCGGCCACCGCGTGGTAGACCGACTGCGTCACGCCCTCTTCAAGAGCAAGCCGGTACACGCGAGCTGCGTCCAGCCGATGCACCCCCGACCAGAAGTTCTCGACGCCTTCCAGGTGCGCCGACACACCCGTCTCACGCGCCAGGCGGACCAGCATCGGGATGAACCCATGGTCGCCCACGCCATGCACGGAGGGCGCAAGACGAACGGTGGCCACCTTTCCGCCAGACTCGACGATCGACCTGGCGGTGGCTTCGGACACCCGCGGCGATCCAGGGTTGGACCTGTCTGCCTCCGTGGCACCGCGTGGCATGCCGAACAAGCCGGACGTGACGAGGAGCGGGCGCCCCGAGCCGACGAGACTTCCCCCGAGGGTGGCGATGGCTCGACGATCCTGGTCGCAGCCGGCTTGGAAATTCTTGAAGTCGTGGTTGAACGCTGTGTGGATCACGGCGTCGGCCGAGTCGGCCGCGGTGGTCAGCTCCTTCAAGTCGTCAAGCGAGGCGCGGACTACCTTGGCGCCAGCCTCGATGAGGGCCGCTGCCTTTTCTTCAGAGCGGGCCAAACCGGTCACTTGATGGCCGGCGGTGATGAGATCCTTGACGATGGCCGACCCGACCCAGCCGGTGGCGCCGGTAACGAAAACGTGCATGGTTGTTCCTTGATTCAAGGCAGGCGAATGGAGAGCTCGACGTCCTTGTCGAACGGCAAGGAGAGGTAGCCGCCGCCGGCCGATCGGACGCGCTCCAGGTACTCGGGGCTGCAATCGACGTTGTCGGCGATCACCAGCGCTCCCGGCCGCAAACGAGGCTCGATCAAATCAAGCACATCGCCGTAC
>NZ_JBFUGE010000332.1:0-6768 GCF_056403075.1 Ideonella sp. P3_A4
CTCCAGGCCGTGACTGAGATCCCAGGACGATTCGAGCCAGCCGCTCTCGCGCTGCGGCTTGGCGCCGCGCAGTTCCGCGCTGGCGTGGGCCGGGAAAGTTGCTGCGGAACGGTCAGCGCTTGGACGTTCGTGGTGAAACATGTGAGTCATCCCCCGTGACGCCAATGGTGAACAAGCTCGGCCGCCAACACCATCCCTGCACGACCGGCACCTGTGGCGTATTGCACGCGGCGCAAACGTCATTCTTGGGGGGTCGGATGCAGGCCCGGATGCCCAGAAAGCGAGAAGCCCCTGGTTCCGTGAAGAACCAGGGGCCATCATGTCTGGTAGGCGCGATTGGATTCGAACCAACGACCCCCACCATGTCAAGGTGGTGCTCTAACCAACTGAGCTACGCGCCTGCTGCGAAGCCTCGCACTATAGCAGGTTTTGGGGCAGTTTGACCAGAGGCCCGGCCTACAGCGCCATCGATGCTGCTGAGTCAGCAGGCGCCACGCCGCTCACGGGTTCGTGGTGGTCAATGGCAGTTCCGTCGGTCGAGCGCAGCTTCCGGGTCGGCGGTTGGCTGCAGCCTACTTGCGCCGCACGTGACGCACGCCCGACACGCGTGCGACCTGCGCCATCACCTGGCGCAAGCGTGAGGCGTCGGCCACCTCGACGGTGAAGGTCATCCACGCGGTCTTGCCTTCGACGTCGCGCACCGACTGCGTCTTCACACCGGTCACGTTCATCTTCTCTTTCGCGAACACTTCCGAGATGTCGCGCAGCAGGCCCTGGCGGTCGCCGGCCTCGATCGACACATCCACCGGGTAGGCCGCGTCACGGTCCTTCGGCGGCGTGCCCCACTCCACCGCAATGACGCGCTCGGGCATGCGGTCGGCCATGTGGCGGAAGTTCGTGCAGTCGCGCCGGTGGATCGCCACGCCCTTGCCACGGGTGACGAAACCGCCGATCACATCAGGCGGCGCCGGGCGGCAGCAGCGCGCCAGGTTCGTCAGCAGCGACTCGACGCCCACCACCAACACGCCGCCCTTTGAGCCGGTCGCATCGGCGCGCGAGCGGCGCAGCGCCGGCATCTCGTCTTCTTCGGGCGTCGGCTCGGGTGGCCGCAGCAGCGTCTCGATGTTGCGAAGCGAATACTCGTCTTTGCCGACCACTTCGAACAAGGCCTGCGCGTCGCGAAAACCCAGCCGCTCGGCCAAGTCGTCGAGCTTCAGCGCCGTCTTGCCCTCGCGCTGCAGCAGCTTTTCGACCAGCTCGCGGCCCTTGGCGATCGTCTCACCGTGAGCTTGCGCGTTGAACCAGGCCCGCACCTTGGAACGCGAGCGTGGGCTTTGCAGGAAGCCGAGTTCCGGGTTCAGCCAATCGAGTGAAGGGCCGCCCTCTTTCGCCGCAGTCACCTCGACCGTCTGGCCGTTCTGCAGCTGCTTGTTCAACGGCACCATCGCGCCGTCGACCTTGGCACCGCGGCAACGGTGGCCCAGATCGGTGTGCACCGCGTAGGCAAAGTCGATCGGCGTCGCGCCGGCTGTCAACTCGATGATCGTGGCCTGCGGCGTGAAGACGTAGATGCGGTCGTCGAAGCTGCCCGCTTCGCCTTCGGGCACCACCGTGTCCGCGCGTGCCCCCTGCGCGCCCGGGGAAGAGAAGCCTCGCTCCCAGGCCAGCAACTGCCGCAACACCGCTTTGCGCGCCTCGGCCACACGCTCTTCGAACTCGCCCGCAGCGCTGACGCCGGCGTAACCCTTGACGCCCGCTTCCTTGTAGGCCCAGTGCGCTGCCACGCCGTACTCGGCATGCTCGTGCATCGCCTGCGTGCGGATCTGCACCTCGATCGGTCTATCGTCATCGCCCAACACCACGGTGTGCAGCGAGCGGTAACCATTGGGTTTGGGCTTGGCGATGTAGTCGTCGAACTCGCCGCTGACCGCCGTGTAGCGCTCGTGCACGCGGCTGAGCGCCGCATAGCACGCCGGCACGTCGGCCACGATCACGCGCAGTGCGCGCACGTCCAGCACCTCGTCGAAATCGAGTTGCTTGCCCTGCATCTTTTTCCAGATGCTGTACAGGTGCTTGGGCCGGCCGTAGACCAGCGCGGCCACGCCGCTCGCATTCAGGTCTTCGGCCACTTGCCGGCGAACCACCTCGACGCCGGCCTCACGCTCGATGCGTTTTTCGGCCAGCAGCTTGGCGATGCGGCGGTAGTCGTCGGGCTGCAGGAAGCGGAAGGCCAGGTCTTCCAGCTCCCACTTGATCTGCCAGATGCCGAGCCGGCTGGCCAGCGGCGCGAACACCTGCTGCGATTCGGCCGCCAACGCCGGCGGGCACGGCTGCTTGAAGGCGGCGTAGTAGCGCAGAGTCTGCAGCCGCGAAGCCAGGCGCAGCAGCACGACACGCAGATCGCGCGAGAACGCCAGCAGCATCTTGCGCACGCGCTCGGTCTGGCGGGCCTGGAATTCTTCTTCGACATGCGCCTCGCGCGCGGCCCGCTGGATCTGCACCAGCTTGCGCGTCAGCGCGACCAGGCTGCCATACGACTCGCCAAACGCCTTCGACACCACCTCTTCGGGCCGCTGCAGAAAGTCGCCCGCATAGACCAGGTAGGCGGCCGCCTGCAACCCCGGCGCACCGCCGATCGCGGCGAGCACCGCCGCCACGCCCTCGGCGTGGGCAAAGGCATCCTCGCCGGTGTCCAGCGCACGCCCCCGCAGCAGCGGCTCGGCAAACGCGCGGGCTCGCTCGAGCGCCGAGGCGCCGTAGTCACCACCGGCAGGTGCGCGGGCAGAGGGCGATGCCGACGGCGCGCTCAGATCATCGGCCAGCACCACGATTGGCGCTGACGGTTCGTCCAGCGCAACGGGTTGGCTCTTCATGGGCCGAGCAGGAAACTGCGCACGGCCTCGACCTGGTCGGGCTGTACCAGCATCGGCGCATGGCCAACGCCAGTCACCTCATGCAGGCGCGCGCGCGGGCCGCGCTGCGTCATCTGCGTGGCCGTCTCGACACTCAGCAGGTCGGACTCAGCGCCGCGGATCAGCAGCGTCGGGCATCGGATCTGGTCGTACATCTGCCACAGCATCGCCTCGCCGGCTGCGGCAATCTGCGGCGTCACGGCGTTGAACGGCAGCGCCAGCCGAGGGTCGTAGTGCGGCTTGAAGCCGGTGCCGTCGGCGATGAGCTGAGGCCGTGTCAGCGCCAACCACTGCTCGCGAGTGTGTGGGCCGAAGCTTTGCGAAACAGCCCACAGCGCATCGGCCGCTTCGTCCAACGTGTCCCAGTGCACCGGGTCGCCCAGGTACTCGCCGATGCGCACGAGCGCTTCGAACTCGATCTTCGGCCCGACGTCGTTCAGCACCAGCTTGCGGATCGGCGATTTCGACAACGCCGCGAGGCCGAGCCCGATCAAGCCGCCCATCGAGGTGCCAACCCAGTGCACCTCTTGCGCGTTCAGCCGCGCCAGCAGCGTGACCATGTCGGACACATAGGTTGGGATCGCGTAGCCCATCGGGTCGGCCAGCCAGTCCGAGCGGCCGCGGCCCACCACATCGGGGCAGACCACGCGATAGTCGGCAGCCAGTGCCTGGGCCAACGTATCGAAGTCACGCCCCTGGCGCGACAGGCCGTGCGCACAGACCAGCACTTTCGGGTTCGCCGGGTCGCCCCATTCGGCCCAGGCCATGCGGTGCAGGCCCCGCGAGTCCAGGCATTGCACGCTGTCGAAGCGGGGTGAAACCGTCGTGTTCATGTTCTTGCAAGCTGAGGTTCTTGATAATCACTGTAGCAACCCCACCCGGAGAATTTTCATGCTCAACGGAAAGACCGCGCTCGTCACCGGATCCACCAGCGGCATCGGCCTGGGCATCGCCCAGGCGTTCGCCGCGCAAGGCGCGAACGTGATGCTCAATGGTTTTGGCGACGCCGAAGCGGCGAAGGCCGAGGTGGCCAAGTTCGTCACCGGCGGCGCCAAGCTCAGCTACCACGGGGCCGACATGAGCAAGCCGGCCGAGATCGAGGCAATGATCAAAGCTTGCGAAGAACAGTTCGGCGCGGTCGACGTGCTGGTCAACAACGCCGGCATCCAGCATGTGGCGCCGGTCGAAGATTTTCCGGTCGAGCGCTGGGACGCGATCATCGCGATCAACCTCAGCTCGGCCTTCCACGCGATCCGCATCGCGCTGCCGGGCATGAAGGCGCGCGGCTTCGGCCGCATCCTGAACGTGGCCTCGGTCCACGGCCTGGTGGCCTCGGCGCAGAAGTCGGCCTACGTGGCCGCCAAGCACGGCCTGATCGGCCTTACCAAGACCGTGGCGCTGGAAACGGCGACGACACCTGTCACCGTGAACGCCATCTGCCCGGGCTGGGTGCTGACGCCGCTGGTGCAAAAGCAGGTCGACGCACGCGCGGCAGCCGACAAGATCAGCATCGAAGAAGCGAAGAAGCAATTGCTGGCCGAGAAGCAGCCTTCGCTGCAGTTCACGACGCCGGAAGAGCTGGCTGGGTTGGCGGTGTTCCTGTGCTCACCGGCGGCATCGAACATCCGCGGCGCCGCCATCAATGTGGATGGCGGTTGGATAGCGCAATGAGCAGAGCGCGGCGGCCCGCGACGGCCGTCGCCGCTCCTACTTCATCTGCACACTGCCGCTGACATTGGCCGTCACGCTGCCCTTGCCCGGCTCGGTCGGCAGCGCCACGTCGGCGACTTCGGCCTTGGCCATCATCCCGGCGCGCGGGTAAGGCGGCGGTGGCGGGGCCGAAGAGTCGGTCGACACGTTGACTTCGCGGATCAGGTAGCCGCCATAGCCGAACTGCTTGGCCAGCTCGTCGGCGCGGGCACGAAAGCGCGCCACCGCCTGAGCCGACACTTCGCCTTCGACCTTCTCACGCGCCTCGCGTGACAGACCATAGTCCACCCGCGCGATCGTCATCGAACTGATGCGGCCGCTGAGCTGAGCGATGGCTGCCATGTCACGACCCTGGATCGTCAGCTCTGTCCGGCCTTGCCAGCCGTTCAGCTGGCCCTTCTGGCTGTAGCGTGGCTGGACCGAGAAGGCGCCGGTCTGAACCTCGACCTGGCCCGGCTTCGCGACGCGGCGGATCTCGACCAGCGCGGCATCCACCGCCTGCTTCATCTGCGTCTGCACCGTGCCAGCGTCGGTGGCTTCGCGGTTGACCGACAGCGTCAGCATCATCCAGTCCTGCGGCAGCTCGACAGTCGCCGTGGCGGTGAGTGTCAGCACGCCTTGCAGCGGCGTGGCCATCGGCGACGGTGGCGCCTCAGCCGCGGCCAACACGGACGTCAAGGCCAGTGAAAGAGCGACCCAGTGGCGGGTGGCGAGGCGACGAACAAAGGGCATGGCAAGCATTGAAGTGGCGATGACCCTTCAATGATCTACCCCTCTACGGCGGCTGACGCAACCGAATGGCAGGTGGGGCAACATTTGTAACAGAGGGTCAGACTGCCCAGAAACCCCGTTTTCGGCTTGCACAATGCCTCTGTTACAAATTAGGAGTCGACATGAGCACCACCAGCAACGCCCGCCCGGACCGCATCGTCGTCGTCGATGACGACGCCCGCATCCGCGACCTGCTGCGGCGCTATCTGACGCAAGAAGGTTTTGAGGTGCTGCTGGCCGAGGACAGCAAAGCGTTGAACCGGCTGCAGACGCGCGAAACCATCGACCTGATCGTGCTGGACCTGATGCTGCCCGGCGAAGACGGCCTGTCGATCTGCCGCCGCCTGCGTGCCGCCAACGACTCCACGCCGATCATCATGCTGACGGCCAAGGTCGAAGACGTCGACCGCATCGTCGGCCTGGAAGTCGGCGCCGACGATTACCTGCCCAAGCCCTTCAACCCGCGCGAACTGCTGGCCCGCATCCACGCCGTGCTGCGCCGCCGCCCGGCGCAAGAGGCGCCTGGCGCCCCGGCCAAGGACCCGCAGGTCGTCAACTTCGGCCCGTTCGAGTTCGACCTGTCGCTGCGCCGCCTGACCAAGGACGGCGAGCAGATCACGCTGACCACCGGTGAGTTCTCGATGCTGAAGGCCCTGGTGCGCCACCCGCGCCAGCCGCTGAGCCGCGACAAGCTGGCCCAGCTGGCCCGCGGCCGAGAGTTCGAGCCTTTCGACCGCAGCCTCGATGTCCAAATCTCGCGCCTGCGCAAGATGCTGGAACCCGATCCGTCCAACCCGCGCTACATCCAGACCGTCTGGGGCGTCGGTTATGTCTTCGTGCCGGGAGACACGAACTGACCCACCCCCGAAGCGCCTTCGGCGCCTCCTCCTCAAGGGGGTTCTGTTGGATTCATGCGTCGCGTTTGCCGTATTGATGCATGGAGAACTGACAATGCGAGCTGATCACAGGCCTGAGGTGCAGGCCCAAGCTCGCTGAATGCCCATCAACCGCCCCCCTTTTGCGCTGAACCTGTTCTGGCGCACTTTCTTCCTGCTCGGCCTTTTGCTGTTCGGGGGCGTGTTTGCCTGGGTGCAGACCCTGCGCCAGCTCGAGTTCGAACCGCGCGCGGTGCAGGCCTCGCAGCAGATCGCCAGCCTGGTGAACCTGTCGCGCGCTGCGCTGCGCTTCTCGGATGGCATCAACCGCATCGCCGTGGTCAAGACCATGAGCGACCAGGAGGCGGTCAAGATCCTGCCGCGCGAGCCGGGTGACCGCTGGGAGCCCTTCGAGTCGGACCGTTTCACCCGTCTGGTGGCGACCGACCTGCGCAACCGCCTGGGCGAAAGCACCATCGTCGCGCGCACTGTCAACGGCG
>NZ_JBFUGE010000333.1:0-6758 GCF_056403075.1 Ideonella sp. P3_A4
CAGGTAGCCCGCATCGGCCAGCTGCGTCACGCGGTCGAAGCCGCGGTGGTCGCGATAGAGCCGCTCGCGTTGGCGCAGATGCTCGCTCAGCAGCCGCTGCTCGGTGCGCCAGCCGACGAGGCCCAGCGTCAGCACCAGCATGCCGCCTAGCACCAGCCCCCCTTCGAGCGCGTTGTCCCACCACATCTCGTGCGGCAGGCGGTAGAACTCATCCAGACAGTCGGCCAAGTTGCCCAGCGCGATCATGCCCAGGCCGCCGGCCAGCATGGCCGTGACCCGCCCGCGTGGCCGTGAGCTGACCACCATCAGGCACCACACCATCGCCATCAAGGAGCTGCCGCCTTCGCCGGCAATATCGAGCAGGCTCCAGTCGGCTGTCGGCTTGGGCTCGCCGTAGGCGGAGTAGACGGCCATCATCGCGCTGGCCAGCAAGGCCAGCAGCAGACCGCCAGGCGGCGCCCAGCGTGCCCAGGCTGCAGCGACGCTGTTGCTCCACTGGAGCCAGGAGTTCATTGGCAGCAAGCGCATCAGTCGAATCGGTCGGTGAAGGCAGTCACGAAGAGGGGGCGCCGAGGCTAGCCTCAGATTGTGACCCGCAGGTGTCAGTTGTGACACCTGTTTTCGACCGTGGCGCCGGTGACGAAAGTCACCGACGGGGTTCAAACGGCTCATCGGCAACGCCCGGCACAACGCCGAACGCCCCGCTGCCCTCGACGGATGCCGGGTGCTGGCAGCTCAAAGACAGCCCGGCGGCGCCCCGAGCGGTGCCACCGGTCACGGGACTGTCATCGGCCGCTTCGACAGTCGCGGCCGTCGCCCGCCATCCGGCAGGCCTGCCCCACCGAAGTACCCACCGATGCGTACCCTCTATCCGGCCCCGTTTCCCGCCCGGTTCACCGCACTGGCAGCCGCCAGCGCCCTGCTCGCCGTGGCGCCCGGCCTGCGCGCCCAGACGTCCCCGGCGCAAACCGTGGTCGTCACCGGCCAGGCCATCAACCTGCGCAATGCGCTCGACGCACAGCAAGAGTCTGACCGCATCCTCAGCGTGGTGCGGGCCGACGGCATCGGCCAGCTGCCCGACAGCAATGCCGCCGAAGCCTTGCAACGCCTGCCGGGCGTATCGGTCGAAAACGACCAGGGCGAAGGCCGCTACGTGCGGGTGCGCGGCCTGGGGCCGGACCTGAACGGTGTGTCGATCAACGGTGCCCTCGTACCGGCCCCCGAGCACGGCCGCCGCGCGGTGGCGCTGGACGTGTTGCCGGCCGGGCTGATCCGCTCGCTCGAAGTGAGCAAGACGCTGACACCCGACCAGGACGCCAACTCGATCGGCGGCCACATCGAGGTCGTCACCTTGTCGGCCTTCGACCACCGCGGTCGCTTCCTGTCGGCCGACGCCGGCCTGGCCCATGACGGCAACACCAGCCTGACCAGCCCGCGCGGCAGCCTGATCTGGAGCGACCGCTTCTTCGACGGCAAGCTCGGCGTGGCCTTCGGCGCCAGCAGCGAGCAACGCCGCTTCGGCTCGGACAACGTCGAGACCGGCGGCGCCTGGGACGACGGCAAGCTGGAGGAGTTCGAGCGCCGCGACTACCGCATCACGCGCCAGCGCGACGCGCTGGCCCTGAACCTCGACTACCGGCCGGCCCACGGCGAGCGCTACTTCCTGCGCAGCTTCGCCAGCCGCTTTGCCGACACCGAGCACCGCGAGGCCCAGGTCATCGAGTTCGACGACGCACAGGCGCCTGGTGAGCTGGGCGATGCGGAGGTGGCGCGTGAGCTGAAGGCCCGCAAGGAGACCCAACACATCCTGTCGCTGCACATGGGCGGTGAACGCCGCTTCGGCGACTGGAAGATCAGCGCTGCGCTCGGCGCCAGCCAGGCCGGCGAAGATCTTCCGAGGCACGTGCCCGGTGCCGCGTTTGCCGGCAATGACRATTTCGCCGGCGTCGGCTACACCGGCACGCGACAACCGCGACTGGTCGGCCCTGCAAGCCTGTACGACGCCGCCAGCTACAGCCTCGACGAGATCGAGGTGGCCCAGGGTATGACGACCGACAACGAGCAGCATGGCCAGTTGGACCTGAGCCACCGCTGGAGCGCCGGCGACGTGGGCGGCGAGCTGAAGTTCGGCGCCAAGCTCAGCCGCCGCCACAAACGCAATGATGAGACCACCTGGGTCGTCGGCGGCGACGCCGTGGCCGACACCGCCATGACCAGCTACACGCAGGGCACAGTGGACTACGCGCTCGGCGCGTTCGGCCCGGGCTTGTCGTCGGGCAAGTTGCTGGCCGCGATCAACGGGCTGAACCTGGCTGACTTCATCGACGAGGAAGAGTCGCGCATCGCCGACTACAGCATCCGCGAAGACGTGGACGCAGCCTACGTGCAAGCCAGCTTCGACATCGGCGACTGGCGGCTGCTGGCCGGCGTGCGCCACGAAGGCACGCGCCTGCGCGCCGACGGCTCGAGCCTGATCGACGGTGAGTTCGGCGCCGTCCATGCCGAGCGCCACACCGATGCCTGGTTGCCCGGCCTGCACGCGCGCTACGACCTCGACAAGAACACCAGTGTGCGTGCCGCGTGGACCAACTCGGTCGTCCGGCCGACCTTCGAGCAGCTCGCGCCGGGCACGGTGATCGATGGCGATGAAGCCTCGTTCGGCAACCCGATGCTGGCGCCGATGCGGTCGTCGAACTTCGATCTCGGCATCGACCACCGGCTGGGCCGCGACGGTGCGGCCTCGGCCTACCTCTTCCACAAGCGCATCAAGGATTTCGTCTACCGCACCGACGTGGCCGGCACCGGCGACTGGGTCGACTTCGACGAGGCCGAGACTTTCGTCAACGGCCAACGCGCGCAGGTCAGCGGCATCGAGCTGTCGTGGGCACAGGCGCTGCGCGAACTGCCGGCGCCGTGGAACGGTCTGGTGGTCGGCGTCAATGCCAGCTTCACGCGCAGCAAGGCGCGCATCTCGCAGGGTGATGTGACCCGCGACATCCACCTGCCCAGCCAGTCCGACCGCAGCGTCAACCTGATGCTGGGCTACGAGACCGGCCCGTTCAGCGTGCGGCTCGCCGTCAACCACAAGTCGCCCTACCTGCTGGAGGTAGGTGACGTGACAGACGCGGCGCAAGACCAGTGGGTCGCGGCGCAAACCCAGCTCGACCTGTCAGCCCGCTGGCAGATCAACAAGGAGTGGCAGCTCAGCGCCCAGGTGCAGAACCTGAACAACACCGCCTACTACGTCTATGCCGGTTCACGCGACCAGAATGTGCAGTACGAGCAGTACGGCCGCACTTTCAAGCTGAGCCTGAAGTACACCGCGTTCTGAAACAGCGATGACCCTGCACCCATTGATCCGCGCGCTGGCGCTGGCCCTGCCCCTGGCCTGCGCCAACCCCGCCCTGCTCGCCGCCCCTGCGGCTGGCTTCAACCTCGACCACGATGGCCTGGTGCTCAACGACGCCCAAGGCCACTTGATGCAACGGCTGCCACTGCGCGCCAAGCTCATCGACACCCGCACGCTTGGCAGCGGCCCGAATGCCACGCTGATGGCCGCGGTGCTGGATGGCAACAGCAACCAGCCCGTGATCGTGAGCGCGCCCATGTCCGGTGCCGGCACGACACCGCTGCAGCCCTGGCCGCAGGCGCCGCAGACCACATTGCCGGTCGACACGCTGTGCCTGCATATCGACGCGCAAGGCCTGCCCACACTCTTTCTCGTGGCCGAAGACGGCCGCGCCGAGCAATGGCTGCTGCGCCCACAAGGCTCGCTGCTGCTGCGCCACCTGGCACTGCCCAGCCAGGCCACCAGCTGCGTGGCAGACGACGAGCGAGCGCTGCTGCTGGTGGCCGAACCGGCGCTGGGCGTGTGGGCCTATGACATCGGCGCCGAAGGCAGCACCGCCCGCCAACCGCTGGCGCTGCGCAAGCCTTGGGGAAGCCTCGACTTCGCGCCCCATCGGCTGCAGGTGCAAGGCGCACATCTGAAGGTCAGCGCCAAGGATGGCAAGAAGGCCGAGCAGGCGATCAAGCTGCCAGCAAGCGCACGGCCAGCGCCATTGCCGATCGTGCTGCCGCGCCAGCAGACCGAGCCGGTCGCGCGGCTGGGCGATGCGGCGGACGACCCGGCCATCTGGGTCCACCCCGAGCGCCCGGCCGACAGCCGCGTGCTCGCCACCAACAAGAAGCAGGGCCTGCTGGTCTACGACCTGCAGGGCCGTCAGCGCCAGCTGCTGGAAAGTGGTCGCCTGAACAACGTCGACCTGCGCCAGCGCATCCGCGCGGGCACCGGCTGGCGCGACCTGGCAGTCGCGACCCAGCGTGACGACAAAAGCGTCGTGCTGTTCGAGGTCGACCCGCAAGGCAGCGTCAGCGAAGTGGCCCGCTTGCCCTCGGGGCTGGACGACCTGTACGGCATCTGCGCCGGCCGCAACCGCGATGATGGGCTCGACGTGTTCGCCAACGACAAGGATGGCCGCTTCGTCCATCTGCGGCTGGTGGCCACCACCGGCACCGACGGGGCAACCGCGTGGCGAGCCGAGCGGATGCGCAGCTTCCGCCTCGCCAGCCAGCCCGAGGGCTGCGTGGTCGACGAGCCGAACGAGCGCCTGTTCGTCGGTGAGGAAGACCGCGGCATCTGGGCGCTGTCATCACGTGGCGACGTGGCGCCAAAACCAGAGCTGGTGCTGCCGGTCGGCCCGTTGCTGAAAGCCGACGTCGAAGGCCTCGCGCTGTACCGCGGCCGGCACACCACATGGCTGGTTGCATCGAGCCAGGGCAACGACAGCTATGTGGTGATCGATGCACAGCCCCCGTACACGCCACGCGGCGCGTTCCGCATCGGCGTGTCCGCCACGGCCGGCATCGACGGCACGTCAGAGACCGATGGGCTGGACGTGACCGCCGCCGCGATCGGACTTGACTACCCGCAAGGCCTGCTCGTCGTGCAAGACGGCCACAAGCGCCTGCCCGCCGGCCCGCAGAACTTCAAGTACGTGTCCTGGGCCGACGTGATGGAAGCGCTGAAGCTCGTCGACCGCTGAACGTGCCGCCGCCGCTGCGGGTGTCGAACCTAAGCGGCCGCAAACCCGCAGGCTCTCGAACTTCGGTACAGATCCTGGAAGCGCGCATCGCCGTACAGCGGCTCGAACAAGGGGCTGGTGCTGCCCACCAGGAACAACGGGTCGCGAACGGCAGCGCTTTGCTGCAACAGCGACAACGCRTCGTCATAGCGGCGCCGGGCCGCCATCACCTCTGCCAGCACGTAGGGTGACGGTGGTGGGCTGGCCTTGCGAGCGGCCTGCACGATGCGGCTCGCCTCCTCTTCCCTGCCGAGTGCGAACAGTGCGCAGGCCTCGCCCAATTGGCAATCCGCATGGCTGGGGCTGCGGCGCCTGGCGTCGCGGTAGAGCGCGATGGCGTCATCGTGCCGACCGCGGTACAACATCATGTCGGCGCGCGACAGCAGGGCCCAGAAGTTGTCGGGCGCGATGTCGAGCAGCGCGTCGTACTCTTTCTCGGCATCGGTCCAGCGGCGCTGGGCCATGCGCAACCAGGCCATGTGCAGGCGGAATGCAGGGTTCTGCGGATCGAGTTCGCGTGCTCGCTGCAGCTCAGTCTCCGCCGCGTCGTGCAGGCCGGCGAACATCAGTTGAAAGCCGAAGAGGTCTCTCACGCGCGCGTTGTCGGGAGCGAGGTCGACCGCCCGCTTCAGCTCGCGTTCGGCCCCGGCCCAGTCGTGCTCGAATCGATGCAGCACCAGGCCCTTCAGCGAGGCCGCTTCCGGCAGCAAGGGGTCAAGCTCGAGCGCACGGCTCAGGGCCTCAAGCGCATCGTCGACGTTCGGCGTCGATGGCTCGAGCCCACTCATGCCCAGGTTGACCCAGGCCCGCGCCGCGCCAAGGTATGCCGGCGCGTAGTCGCTGCATTCGCGCAGCGCCTCTTGGTAGCGCTCCAGTGCGTCGTGGAAGACGCCCTCGCGCAGGAAATGGTCGCCGCGTTCGACCAGATCGCGCGCCCGCCTGGAGCCTGACGAGCGCTGGACGGCATCGCGGCGCCGGATCGTCGGCACATAGCTGCCCACCGGCAGGCTGATCTCCCACGCGTCGGCCGCGCCCACGCCAGCGTAGTACTTGGCCAAGCGCTGGCGCAAACGTCGTGCCTCGACGCGCACGATGCTGTCTTGCGTCGGGTCGAACCGGTCTGCGGAGCGACCGAAGATCTCGATCGCCAGCACGCTCTCTTTCAAGCCCGCGGTCTGCCCGCTCTGCACGCCATCCACCAAGTGACGCAGAAAGCGTTGTTGCCGAGCCGAGCTCGCGAAGCATGCGCTGTCGAGCAGGCGCTGCAGCCCCGTCTCCAATTCTTCAGGCAAGGCCGAGCGGTGTGTCACCTGCATGTCACCTCCCCACTTGCCGGATTTGGAACGCGCGCTCGCAGAATCTGCCGCCACTTCAATCAATGCCAAATGAAGCGCAGGTGCAGAGTTTTTCTGCCGCAGCGTGTTTGGTGCGCAAGGAGCCCTCATGGTATCCCACAGGTTATTTTTCGCGCTGTCTTGCGCTCTGCTGTTGTGCAGCGGCGCCAACGCTGAAACAGACGCCACAGCGGGCACCCCGCCAACGACCTACAACTATTACGTTTCGCCAAACGGTTCCGACTCGGCGCCGGGCAGCAAAGACCAACCCTTCAAGACACTGAAGCGCGCCGCCACGGCGGCCACCCAGCCGAGCACCACTGTCTGGGTCGCTCCGGGC
>NZ_JBFUGE010000334.1:0-6731 GCF_056403075.1 Ideonella sp. P3_A4
GCTGTACTCGACGAAGTAGGCGCCTGTCGGGTCGTTCGGCGGCGGCGGCGTGATCGAGATGATCTGGTTGTAGGCGCTGGACGATTGCGTACTCGTGTGGACCAAGCGCACGCCGACATCGCCGCTCCACTGCTCGCCGGCCAGGTCGAGCTGCAGGTAAGCCGCGTCGGTCTTTTCCTTCACGCGGTAGCTTTGCACCGGGTTCAGCACCGGCAAGGTCTTGCGGTAGTCGAACACGCCGCCGTTCGGGTTCGGTTGGCCGTCGAGCTTCTTCAGCGCTTCGAGGTAGGCCGGCACGTCGAACGCGACGAACGAAGTGGGAAAGCCGCTGCCCGCACCCGGCATGAAGTTCRGCAGCGTGAACGAGTGCTGCACCACATGCGCGCCCATCGACGCAAAGGTGGTCGACTCACTGCCCGAGTACTGCACGCTGCCGTTGGTGAAGTCGTTTTCGAAGTAGTCGCGCTTCTTCGTGCGGTCGGTGCCGGCCCAGCCGAAGTGCAGCTGGTCGAAGATGCCCGAGTCGATAGCCCAGCGGCCACCGGCACTGGCGCCGTTGACGGTGTCGTGCACGTCGTCGCCATGCAGGCCCACGTAGTGCGGGCCGAAGTCGGCGTCGCCCAGTTGGCCCGCGGCCAGTGCGGTGGCCAGGTCACGCCCGTCTTCGAGCTGCACGCGGATGTGGGGCAGCACCTGGCCGGTGTTGGCCCAGTATCCTGTCGTGTGGCCGGCCAGTTGCGCGACGACGTAGGTGTCCTTGCCGCCGCCCAGGCGCGTGGAGGTCGACTGGTACGCGTCGCCCGTCAACACCAGGTCGGGCGAGACCTGCCAGCTGCCGTTCCAGCCGTACTGCGCCGTGTCGACGACGCGGTCGGTGGTGATGTTGGCGATCTCGGGAACCAGGTCCTTCACCGTCATCGCGGTGACCACGCCGTTGGTCACCTGCATGTCGGACCAGCGGCCGTCCACCCAGTTCGGAAAGTAGGCCTGGTTGTAGCCGACCTGCGGTGAGTCGAGCCGGGTGTACAGGCCGTCGATCACCATCTTCACGTCGGCGTTCGGCCGCCACTCGAAGGCGGCTGAAACGGCGGTGCGCTTCTTGTCCTCCATGATCGAGCCGAAGGTCATGCAGCAGACGCCGGCGAGGTTCTGGTCCGCGTCCGACATCGTGCCGTCGCCGTTGAGGTCGATGCCGCGGAAGTAGGTGTAGCCGGCGCTGTCGGTGCGGACCTTGCGGTGGGCCAGCACCGCGCCGATCAGCAGGCCCATCGTGTTGTCGGCAAAGGTGTCGCTGTAGACGGCCGAGACCTTGTTGCCGGACAGACGCGACATCGTGTTGTAGTCGGTCTCGGCACGCACCAATGCGTGGCGGCCCGGGTCGTCGAAAGGGTGGGCCGAGCGCAGGTTGACCAGGCCGCCGATCGCGCCTTCGGTCAATGAGGCCTGGGCCGACTTGACCACGTCGGCGCCGCCGATCACATCGGCCGGCAGCACGTCGAACGCGAAGTCGCGGCCTGCGTCGTCGGTGGCCAGGATGCGGTTGTTCAGTGTGACCAGGCTGTAGCCGGGCCCGAGCCCGCGCACGCTGACCTTCAAGCCTTCGCCGCCAGCGGTGCGGCTGATCGCGACGCCGGTGATGTGGCTCAGCGAGTCGGCCACGTTGTCGTCCGGGAAGCGGCCGAGCTCGGTGGCCGAGATCGAGTCTTGCACGCGGCTGGCGTTGCGCTTGAGCTCCAGCGACTTGGCCAGGCTGGCGCGGGTGCCGGTGACGACGATGCTTTGCGTGGTGTCTGCCGGTGACTCAGGGGCCGGCTCGGTGTCCTGGGCCCGCAGTGGTGTGGCCGTGATGGACAAGGCCGCAGCGGCCAAGGTGGTCAGGACGAAACGGTCGGGAACATGGCAGCGCACGGGACTTCTCCTGCGGGGAATTCAGTGCACCTGATCGAACCTTGGCACCGTTCGGGCGAATGTAGACAAGCTTTCGTATGCTGTCGATATCGTCTTTTGCTTTCTTTCAAATTAAATTCGAAAGGCTTTCGTTGGTCGATTTTTCGAAGGCGCAGTCGCTGCGCGGCGAGCCCGCCGGGCTCGGCAGTGGGCGCGGCCCGACGCGGGCCGAGCGCTGAAGATTAGTTTGAGCGCGGCGGCAAGAGCGGACCTAAGATGGCCGCTACGAAAACCCGGTGGTGTGGCGGGGTGTCGATGCGGATGAAGCTCGTTCCGTTGGCTGTGGCGCTCGCCCTGGCCTGTGTGCAGGCGATGGCCGGTCCGGTACTGCGTGTGCTGGCGTGGCCCGGCTATGCGGAGCCCGAGGTCGTGCACGACTTCGAGACCAAGACCGGCGCGCATGTCGAGCTGACGGTGATCGATACCGACGAGTCGATGTGGCAGAAGCTCAGCGCGCACGACGGGGGCGATTTCGATGTGTTCGCGGTCAACACCGCCGAGCTGCAGCGCTACATCCAGGCCAAGCTGGTGCAGCCGGTGAACACCGACAAGATCCCGAACACCGGCACTCAGCTGCCGCGCTTTCGCCAGCGTGCCACCATCCCCGGGCTGGTCCATGTGCAAGCGGGGGTGGCACAGACCTACGCGATCCCATTCACCTATTCCGAGATGGGGCTGATCTACGACAAGCGTCAGGTCTCTGACCCGCCCACGTCGATCGCCGCGTTGTGGGACACCCGTTACCAAGGCAAGGTGCTGGCCTACGGCGGTGGCACCCACAACTTCTCGCTCGCCGCCCAGATGCTTGGCGCGCCGTCGCCCTTCAAGATGCAGACGGCGATGTGGCCGCGTGCGGTAGATGCGCTGATCGATCTGCGGCGCAATGTGCTGGGCTTTTACAACCAACCGGAAGAGTCGGTCCGCCTGTTCCAGCGCCACGGTGCCGCGCTGATGTACGCCAACTACGGCACCCAGCAGCTGCACCTGCTGAAGGCGCAGGGCATAGACGCGGGCTATGTGATCCCGCGCGAAGGGGCGCTGGCCTGGCTCGACTGCTGGGCCATCACGCGCGGTGCGCGCGACCCCGCGCTGGCCCATGCCTGGATCGACCAGCTGCTCGGCGGACAGGCTGGCCAACTGCTGGTCCAGCGTCAAGGCCTGGCCAGCACCACCACCGAGTCGGCATCGAGCCGACCCGAGGTGCGCCTGCTGTGGCTCGAGCCGGTCGAGGACGCCAGTCGGCGCGAGGCCCTGTGGGCGCGCATCCGCTCCGGCGACCGTGCTTCGCGGGTGCTGGCGCCATGAGCCTCGCCCGGCCACCCGTAGAGGCTCATTCCCTCTTGGAGGGAAGGGGGCACCGATGAAGCCGAAGATGGGCATCGCCAGGCGCCTCGCACTCGCGCTGGCCTGTGTCGGTGTGCTGGCGACCGGGCTGACCGGCTACTACGGCTACCTGGCCAGTCGCGCGATGCTGATCGCCGGCGCCGAAGACCGCCTGAAGACGRCCACCCGGGTGCTGGTCCGGCAACTGGCGGTCGGCCTCAACGGCACCGCGCGCGATGTGCGGCTGGTGGCCGATCACCCGCAGGCGGCGCGCCTGCTCGCCCGCAGCGACCCCGGCGTGCAGGCATTCAATGAGAACAACGTGGCGCTGCTGTTCGTGCGCGTGCTGGAGACCCACCCCGAGTACTTCCAGATGCGCCTGATCGACGTGACCGACCATGGCCTGGAGCGCATTCGCGTCGACCGTGACGAGGGTGGCCTGGTGCAGGTGCGCGGCGACGACCTGCAGGAGAAGGGCCACTACCCCTACGTGTTCGAAACGCTGCGCCTGCCTCCCGGTGCGGTGTACGTGTCGCGGCCGGCCATCAACCACGAGGTGGGTGCCCACGCCGGCCAGGACAAGCCGGCGCTGCAGGTCGCTGCACCCGTGCACGACGTGAACGGCGTGGCGCGTGGCGTGGTCGTCATCAACGTCGACCTGAACGGTTTGTTTGCCCAGCTGGCGGTCGATCTGCCGCCTGGCTTGCAGCTGTACCTGACCAACGCCGCCGGCGACTTCCTGATCCACCCGGACCCGAGCCAGGCCTTCGCCTTTGATCGCGGCCAGGTGGCACGCCTGCAAGACTCGTTTCCTGCCGCGGCGGCGATGACCATCGAGGGCCCAGGCTCGGGCCGCCAGGACGAGCTCGTCACGACGGCGATCCCGACGGGCGGTGGCGCGGTGGTGGCGGCCTTCATGCGCCAGCCGCTGAGTGATCTGCGGCGCGAGGACGAGTTCATCCTCGGCCTGGCACAGCCGCTGGAGGAAGTGCTCAAGGACAGCGAGCAACTTGGCCTGGTCAGCGCCCGCATCGTGATCGCGTTCAGTGCGCTGGCCGTGATCCTGGCGATCCTGCTGGCGCGCGCCTTGACGCGGCCGCTGGACCAGATCGTCGACGCCGTGCAGCGCTTCACCGACGGCACGGCCGGAGGCCGCCTGCCCAGCGCACGCAAGGACGAGATCGGCCTGCTGGCGCGCAGCATCGAGAACATGCAGCAGCAGATTCGCGCCCAGTTCGCCAAGCTGGAGCAAAAGCAGGGCGAGCTCGACCGGCTGGCCAGCCACGACAGCCTGACGGGACTGCACAACCGCCGTTTCTTCCTCGACCGCCTCGACCATGCGCTGGCCCATGCCAAACGCACCAACGGCCAACTGGCGCTGCTGTTCATCGACCTCGACAACTTCAAGACCATCAACGACGGGCTGGGGCACGCCGCGGGCGACTTCGTGTTGCGCACGCTGGCCCAGCACCTGAAGAGTGTGGTACGCGAGGTCGACACCGTCGCGCGCATGGGCGGCGACGAGTTCATCATCCTGATCGACGAGATCGACAACGTCGACGGGCTGCTGGTGGTCGCGCACAAGGTGCTCGACGCGCTGTCGCAGCCGATGCACCGCGGCGACGTCGAGCTGGTCTCCGGCGCCAGCATCGGTGTCAGCCGCTACCCGAGCGACGGCGAGAGCGCGGCCGAACTGATCGCCGCCGCCGACCAGGCGATGTACCGGGCCAAGTCCGGCGGCAGGATGCGGGTGTGCCTGGCGGGCGAGGGCGGCACGTCCGGCGGGCTGGTCGAGACCGTCGGCTGAGAAGGTCAGATCGGGCGCCGGCCGCGGACGTGGTCGAGCGCCTCTTGCGCGTGGAGCGCGGCCTTCAGTTCGTTGCTCAGGCGCTCGATGTCGCGCAGCAACGCCAGGACCAGGTCGGGCCCGCAGCGTTGGCGCAGCGTCTCGTCGAGCGCGGCGCAGCGCAGACGCAGTGCATCCGCCACGCAGCAGGCCAGTGATTGCTTGTTGCGGCCGATGGCCAGGATGCGCGGGGCGGCCATCAGGATCTCGGAACCGGACCGCGCCTGGAGCCGGCGTCCGCAGTGTTGCCGGCCTCGCCATGGGATGTACGCACGGCTTGCATGGCGCCGTTCCTTTCAAACTCGTCCCCGATGCCGCGCTGTCGGCAAAGCGCGTGCCGTGCGATGAGATAGCTAGGGGTGGGAGCCTGCACAGGCTTGGGGATGAATCCAAGTGGTCTGGGGATGGGCTGGCTGAAAGACAAGCCCACACTTCGTCTGCCCTCGGGACCAAGCCAAAACGCTTCACCGACAGCCCACCTGGTGCTGTCGTGGGACTGCCTTTGCCTTGCGCTTCTGCCAGGGCTTTTTCAACCCGATAAACCCAGCTGAGGAATCCCATGAAAGCATTGACCGTTTTGACGCGCAGTTTGGCGATTGGCGGTATCGCTGCGCTGCCGGTTCTCGCATTCGCCGCGATGGCCGATGGCGCCAGCAGCGCATCGACCCCGGGCCTGGATATGTCGAAAGACAACGCCCCTCAATCGGTAGCGCCCTATGCGCCCCCGGCCACCGTCTTCGTTCCGGAAAGCAGCAGGCATGTGCCGGGCGATGCGGGTGTTCGTGCCCACACGAACTACGTGATCAAGAACCCGAAGGGCATCCATCCGTCGGCGATCACCGACCTGCGCCAGGCCGAGCCCCATGTGGATATCGAGCCCGACTCCACCTTTGCCGAGTACCCGGCGTCGCTGTCGTGCCTGTACAAGATGGGGCCGACCTACGCGGGCTGTGCGCCGACCAACAACTCGGCCTACAACGCCGTGGGCGGCAGCCGCGCGATCGCGGTCGTCATCGCCTTTGACAACCCGACTGTCTTGAGCGACCTGCAGTCGTTCAGCTCGTTCTTCGGCCTGCCGGCACCCAAGTTCAAGAAGGTGATCGCCAACGGCAACGGCGCCTGCGTCACCCCGCCGTTCAACTCGGGCTGGGCGCTGGAAGGCGCGATGGACACGCAATGGGCCCACGCCATGGCGCCCTCCGCGACCATCATCTACGTCGAGGCCTGCTCGAACAGCTATGCCGACCTGATGTATGCCGAGCAGATCGCCGCGCAGCAGCTGCTGCCCTATGGCGGTGGGCAGGTGACCAACAGCTGGGGCAGCGGTGAATTCCCGACCGAGTCGACCGACTGGGACTGGGTCTTCCGCGCCAACTGGGTGGCCGGCAAGCCGATCAGCTACTTCTTCTCGGCGGGCGATTCGGGCCTGGGCGCCCAATACCCGAGCTCTTCGCCGTGGGTGATCTCGGCCGGTGGCACCACCATCAATCGCGACCCGACCACGCAAGCCTTCCAGAGCGAAAGCTGCTGGGCGGGCTCGGGTGGCGGCACCAGCGCCTACGAAACCTACAGCAGCACCTTCGGCTCCGGCACCGGCCCGTGGACGAACTACCAG
>NZ_JBFUGE010000335.1:0-6731 GCF_056403075.1 Ideonella sp. P3_A4
TTGCCCATGGGCAACGCGGCGAAGGTACAAACCCCGATGGTTTGTACTCACTCAGGCGGCTAGCAAGATGCGCAGCATGCGTCGCAGCGGCTCGGCAGCGCCCCACAGCAGCTGGTCACCCACCGTGAAGGCGCCCAGGTAGTCCGGCCCCATCGCCAGCTTGCGCAGGCGGCCGACCGGGATCGTCATCGTGCCGGTCACGGCCACCGGCGTCAGGTCGCGGATCGTCGCTTCGCGGGTGTTGGGCACCACCTTCACCCACTCGTTGTCGGAAGCGATCATCGCTTCGATGTCGGCCAGCGGCACGTCCTTCTTCAGCTTGAAGGTCAGCGCCTGGCTGTGGCAGCGCATGGCCCCCACCCGCACGCAGAAGCCGTCGACAGGCACCGCGGCGCTGCCGAAGCCTTCACCCTGGCCGAGGATCTTGTTGGTCTCGGCCATGCCCTTCCACTCTTCCTTCGACTGGCCGTCGCCGAGGTCGCGGTCGATCCAGGGGATCAGCGAGCCACCGAGCGGCACGCCGAAGTTGGCGATCTCGTCGGCCGACAGGCTGCGCTGCTTGGCGATGACCTTGCGGTCGATCTCGAGGATCGCGCTCTTCGGGTCGTCCAGCAGCGCCTTGACCTCGGCGTACAGCGTGCCGTACTGCGTCAGCAGCTCACGCATGTGCTGGGCGCCACCGCCGGAGGCTGCCTGGTAGGTCTGGGTGCTCATCCACTCGACCAGGCCGGCCTTGTACAGCGCGCCCACGCCCATCAGCATGCAGCTGACGGTGCAGTTGCCGCCGATCCAATCCTTCTGTCCCTTGGCCAGTGCGTTCTTGATCACCGGCATGTTGACCGGGTCCAGCACGATGACCGCGTTGTCTTTCATCCGCAGCGACGAGGCGGCATCGATCCAGTGGCCGTTCCAGCCAGCCGCGCGCAGCTTCGGGAAGACTTCGTTGGTGTAGTCGCCACCTTGGCAGGTGATGACGATGTCGCAGCGCTTGAGCGCGTCGATGTCGAACGCGTCTTGCAGCTTGGTTTCGTTCTTCGCCATCGACGGGGCAGCGCCGCCCTTGTTCGAAGTCGAGAAAAACAGGGGTTCGATCAGATCGAAGTCGCGCTCCGCGACCATGCGGTCCAGCAGCACGGAGCCAACCATGCCCCGCCAACCAACCAGCCCTACGAGTGCCTGTGCCATTTTCAGTTTCGCCTTTGCCTGTGAGTGAGAGTCCGTGAGGTTCCAGGTTCCCCGGCTCGTATCGCCGGGGTCTGGGTCACAGGGGCGAAACGAACCGGAGCTTGCTAGCTCTTGGTAATGGTTTTCGCAATGGTCTTGCCGGTGACGGCAGCCACAACCGCATCGCCCATCTCGCGTGTGCCCACCTTCTGGGTGCCCTCGCTCCAGATGTCGGGCGTGCGGTAGCCCGAGGCCAGCACCGAACGGACGGCCGACTCGATACGGTCGGCAGCCTCGGGCTGTTGGAGTGAGAAACGGAGCATCATGGCGGCAGACAATATTGTAGCCAGAGGGTTTGCAATTCCCTTACCGGCGATGTCCGGTGCGCTGCCGTGGCTGGGTTCGTACAGGCCTTGGTTCTTCGCGTTCAGCGAAGCCGACGGCAGCATGCCGATCGACCCGGTCAGCATCGCGGCCTCGTCCGACAGGATGTCGCCGAACATGTTGCCGGTGACGATGACGTCGAACTTCTTCGGAGCCTTGACCAGCTGCATCGCGGCGTTGTCGACGTACATGTGGTCCAGCGCCACGTCCGGATACTGGGCGGAAACCTCGGTGACGATGTCCTTCCAGAACTGGAAGGTCTCCAGCACGTTGGCCTTGTCGACGCTGGTCACGCGCTTGCTGCGCTTGCGGGCTGCCTGGAACGCGACGTGGGCGATGCGCTCGATCTCGGGGCGGCTGTAGCGCATCGTGTCGAAGGCTTCTTCGGCACCGGGGAAGTGCCCGTCGACCGCAACGCGGCGGCCGCGTGGCTGGCCGAAGTAGATGTCGCCGGTCAACTCGCGGATCAGCAGGATGTCCAACCCGGCCACCAGTTCGGGCTTCAGGCTCGATGCGTGCGTCAGCTGCTCGTAGCAGATCGCCGGGCGGAAGTTCGCGAACAGGCCCATGTGCTTGCGCAAGCCCAGGATGGCTTGCTCGGGGCGCAGCGAGCGCTCCAGCGTGTCGTACTTCCAGTCGCCGACGGCACCAAACAGCACCGCGTCGGCGGCCTGAGCCAGCTTCAGCGTCGCTTCGGGCAGCGGGTGGCCGTGGGCCTCGTAGGCGGCACCGCCGACCTTGGCCTCTTCCATCTCGAATTTCAGGTCGAGCACGTTTAGCACGCGCACGGCTTCTGCAACGATCTCGGTGCCGATGCCGTCACCGGGCAGGATGGCGATTTTCATGGTCAGAACTCCTTGAAGAAAAATCTTGTTCGTGTGGGATTGATGGCTCAGCCCAGCCAGCTGATGCCTGGCAAGGCCTGAAGCGCAACCAGCGATTGTTCGTACGCCGCCTTGAATTGCTGGTGTTCTGCCTCGCTCCAGGGTTCGAAGGATGCCAGGCCGTCACCAGAGATCACCCGCTCGACCGACGGCCGCACGCGCGTGGCTTCATCGGCGCCGACGCGGTGATAGATGTCGTCCAGCAACTCGACCGCCAGGTTGGACAGGGACTGGCGGTCGCGTTGATCGTCGATCGGCGGCATCGCCGCCCGCCGGATGCCGAACAGCGCCGAGGTGATCGGCGCACGCAGCTCGTCCAGCGACTCATAGCGCCAGCAGACCAGCTTGGCGGCCGGAAAGGCCTGCTGCACATCGTGGGCCAGGTGCTCCCAGCCGCGGCTCGCGAGATCGAAATGGTCGTAGGCCTCGCGGAACGGCCGATACGGGCCGTGGCGCAGCGTCTCGGAGTACGCAGAGCGAAGGAAAGAACCGTACTCGCGCACCGACAACCAGATGCGCAGCTCGTAGCCTTGCAGCACTTTGGCCAGGCGCTCCAAGCGGCCTGAAGCGCTCGCATACAGCGCTCGCTGCGCGAACAGCCGGTCAGACGAGCCAAGCAGGTTCTCGTCGGACAGCACCAAGGCTTGAGCACGTTGACACCACCCGTTCAGCCATGTGACAGCCTTCTCGCGGCGACGCTGGCCTTCGCCGGGACCGGCGCTCTTGACGGAGGGTGGATTGCATACGGGCGTCAGCTGCGCGCGCACTTCGGCCAGCGGCGGGAACGCAGCGGCGGTGCCGGCGACCTGGCTGCAACTCGTCCAGTAGTGCTGCAGATATATCGTCGCGGTCTCGTGAACGCCCAGGTGCAGATCAATGCGCATCGGGCTTGGCCCCGTCGTCTTCTGGAGGATCGCCCAGCCAATGGGCGAGCCGGTACTCGCAGGCCTTGAACACCACGTACGCGGCCATCGACACGTAGCCGTTGAACAGCAACTCGAACAGCTGCTGCGCGCCGCCGTCCATCAGGGCCACCCAGCCGTTGTCGACCAGCAGGTTGGTGTTGGCGCGCAGCAGAAGAAACAGGTTCAGCGTGCCGACGCCAAAGGCGAAGAAGCTCAGACCCAGCACCAGGAAGCTCAGCCAGACGCGGCTGAGCACCAGGCGCTGGAACCAACGCGGCAGCGAAGGCGGCCTGCGCATGCCCAAGCTCAGAGCACGCGCTGGTTCAACCAGGGCATGCGCGCCAGGCGCTCGGCCTCGAATGCGCGGATCTTGTCTGCGTGGCGCAAGGTCAGGCCGATGTCGTCGAACCCATTGACTAGGCAGTACTTGCGGAAAGGCTGCACATCGAACGCCAGCTCGCTGCCATCGGGCTTGACCACCACCTGGCGCGGCAGATCGATGGTGAGCTGGTAACCCGGGAAGGCGTTGACCTCGTCGAACAACCGAGCCACCTGCGACTCGGGCAACACGATGGGCAGCACGCCGTTTTTGAAGCAATTGTTGAAGAAGATGTCGGCAAAGCTCGGCGCAATCAGCGCGCGAAAGCCGTATTGCTCCAGCGCCCACGGCGCGTGCTCGCGGCTGGAGCCGCAACCGAAGTTGTCACGCGCCAGCAGCACCGAGGCGCCCGCGTAGCGCGGCTGGTTCAGCACGAAGTCGGGGTTCGACCGACGCGTGGCCGGGTCCTGGCCGGGCTCGCCCTGGTCCAGGTAGCGCCATTCGTCGAACAGGTTCGGGCCGAAGCCGGTGCGCTTGATCGACTTCAGGAACTGCTTCGGGATGATCGCGTCGGTGTCGACATTCGCGCGGTCCATCGGGGCCACCAGGCCCTTGTGAATGGTGAAGGCTTGCATCGGTGTCCTTATTTTTTCTTCGCGGCGTCTTCGAGCTTCTCGCCGGCTTTCTGCACGTCCTTGCCGAAACCYTCGACCGTGTTGCAAGCGGTCAGCCAGCCCAAGGCCAGCACCGACACCAGGGCAATCAACAGCTTCTTCATCACATCCACTCCTTCAGGACACCCGGCGCACGTCGACAAAATGCCCGGCCATCGCCGCCGCCGCGGCCATCGCCGGGCTGACGAGGTGGGTGCGGCCGCCGGCGCCCTGGCGGCCTTCGAAATTGCGGTTGCTGGTCGAGGCACAGCGCTCGCCCGGCTCCAGCCGATCGGCGTTCATCGCCAGGCACATGCTGCAACCCGGCTCGCGCCATTCGAAACCAGCGGCTGTGAACACCTTGTCCAGCCCTTCGGCCTCGGCCTGCGCCTTGACCAGGCCCGAGCCCGGCACCACCAGCGCCAGTCTGACGTTGCCGGCGATGCGGCCACCCACGCGCTGCACCACTGCGGCGGCTTCGCGCATGTCCTCGATGCGGCTGTTCGTGCACGAGCCGATGAAGACCTTGTCGATGCGGATGTCGCCGATCGGCTTGTTCGGCTCCAGCGCCATGTATTGCAGGGCGCGTTCGATCGCGCCGCGCTTGACGCTGTCTTTTTCCTTGTCGGGGTCGGGCACGCGGTCCTCGATCGACAACACCATCTCGGGCGAGGTGCCCCAGGTGACTTGCGGCCGCAGCTGCGTCGCGTCGATCTCGACCACCTTGTCGAAATGCGCGCCGGCGTCGGTGTGCAGCGTGCGCCAGTAGGCAATCGCCTGCTCCATCTCGACGCCCTTRGGCGAGAACGGCCGGCCCTTGACGTAGTCGATCGTCGTGTCGTCCACGCCCACCAGGCCTGCGCGTGCGCCCGCTTCGATGGCCATGTTGCAGACCGTCATCCGGCCTTCCATGCTCAGCCCGCGGATGGTCGAGCCGGCGAACTCGATCGTGTAGCCGGTGCCGCCGGCCGTGCCGATCTTGCCGATGATGGCCAGCACGACATCCTTCGCGCCGCAGCCGCGAGGCAACGCGCCCTCGACCTTGACGAGCATGTTCTTGGCCTTCTTGGCCAACAACGTCTGCGTGGCCAGCACGTGCTCGACCTCGCTGGTGCCGATGCCGTGCGCCAAGGCACCGAACGCACCGTGGGTGCTGGTGTGGCTGTCGCCGCAAACCACCGTCATGCCTGGCAGCGTGGCGCCCTGCTCAGGCCCGATCACGTGCACGATGCCCTGGCGCTTGTCGCTCATCTTGAACTGCGTGATGCCGAAGCGGTCGCAGTTCGAATCGAGCGTGTCGACCTGCAGCTTCGACACCGGGTCGGCAATGCCGTGCGAGCGGTCGGTCGTCGGCACATTGTGGTCACTCACCGCCAGGTTGGCCGACAGGCGCCAGACCTTGCGGCCGGCGATGTCCAGGCCTTCGAAGGCCTGCGGGCTGGTCACCTCGTGCACCAGGTGGCGGTCGATGTAGAGGGTGGCGGTGCCGTCTTCCTCGGTGTGGACGACGTGTTCGTCCCAAAGCTTGTCGTACAGGGTGCGAGCGGTCATGGCAGGCTTTTCGTTCAGGCGGCCGCCTGAGGGCGCGGCCAGAAGGTGAATTGTCAGGGATTCGGCGCAGCGTGGGGGGATGCGGTCTCGGCGGCCTCGGCGGCCGACGCCAGCCCGGCCAGCCGGTCGACAAAGCGCTGCACCACCGTCGGTAGCACCTCTTGTGCTTGCGCGGCCAGCAGATAGCGCCGGCGCGCCCAGGGCTCGGCCAAGGGCCGCACGCTGATCGCGAACAGCTTGGCAAAACGCTCGGCCACCACCGCCGGCAGCACCGCAACGCCCAGGCCCTCGCCCACCAGCTGGGCAATGGCATCGAAGCCGCGCACCTGCAGCCGGGCGTTGAGCGTGCGGCCACGCTCCAGCGCCCGCTGCAGCATCATCTCGTGCACCGAGGCGCCGATGTGCAGGCCGACCATGTCGTAGTCCAGCAGCGCATCGAAGCGCAAACCGCCGCGCCCGCGGGCCAGCGCGTGGCCTTTTGGCAGCACCACCGCCAGCTCGCCGGCACGGTAAGGCCAGGTCGCCAGGCGCTGGTCGGTCAGCGGTGGCGCAAACACGCCCACGTCGGCCCGCCCTTCGGCCACGGCCTGCTGCACGTTGGCGCTGGTCATGTCTTCCAGGCTGATGCGGATCTGCGGGTGCTCGCGTGAGAACGCCGCCAGGTCGGCCGGCAGCGCCTCGGCAATGGCCGCCGCGTTGGCGGCGATGCGCAAGTGCCCCTTGATGCCGCGGCTGAACTCGACCACCTCGCTTTCCAGCGCATGCAGCGAGGCATTCAGGCTGCGGATGTGGCGCACCAGCGCCCTGCCCGCCTCGGTGGGCTCGACGCCCCGGGCGCGCCGATCGAACAGCTGCACGCCCAGGCGCGTCT
>NZ_JBFUGE010000336.1:0-6714 GCF_056403075.1 Ideonella sp. P3_A4
GGCAAGTCCTCATCAGCGTGGCCATAGACCAAGACAGTTTCTCGAATGGGGAACTGTGCAAGGTCGACAAGTGCCGGCGCGTGCAGCCCAAGGCCGAGTCGGCCTATTGGTACGACTTCAATACCGCCAATGCGTTGGCTGGCGTCATGAAGCGCGACGGCGTTGACGTCCCGGTGCGGCGTAACGCCGATGGGTCGGTGGAGACACTGGCCGATGACGGAATGGCGTGGGGCATTAACAAAGCCGGTGTGGTCGTCGGAACCTATGGAGGAGGCCGGGGGTTCTATTTCGATTCCAAGTTGCACGATCTCCCGCACCTCGGATTCGCCCCGACCACGGCGTTAGACATCAACAACGACGGCGTGATCGTTGGTGTGTCAACGCTGAAGAACGGGAAGAGGCGTGCGTTCAGTTACCAGAATGGCGTCATGTCGAACCTGGGGGTGTTGCCCGGCGGGACATTCTCCACCGCGTCGGCGGTCAATTCCCGAGGCGTTGCCGTCGGATGCTCGACGGACGTCAATCAAGACACCGTGGCCGTCAAGTACCAGGGCGGTGCCGTGAAGCCCCTCGGTACCCTGGGTGCCGGCTGGGCCTGTGCCAGCGGAATCAACAAATCGGGCGTGATCGTCGGCGTGGGGAAGGTCCCGAATGACGATCAGAGATCGCGCGCCTTCGTCTACGAAGGTCACCAGATGCTCGATCTGAACACGCTGATCTCCGCGGACGCCCAGAACAAATGGCTGCTCTATGCCGCACCGGCGGTCAATGACGCAGGCCAGATCGTGGCCAACGCCATTCGCCGGTCAGATGCGAACTCGGTGGCCTTGCTGTTGACGCCTCGTCCCTGACGAAGCCTACGGGGGCGCTGACGACGCCCCCGCCGTCGCCAGACATCCAGACAGCCCCCTCCTGCGTCATTTCGCCACTGTCACACCCTTGTTCGCCAGCGCATCCGCGCGCTCATTGCCCGGGTCACCCGCGTGGCCCTTGACCCAGTGCCAGCTGACCTGGTGCTGCTGCACCAGCGCATCGAGCTTCTGCCACAGCTCGGCGTTTTTCACCGGCTTGTTGTCGGCGGTGCGCCAGCCGCGCTTCTTCCAGTTGTGGATCCAGGTCGTGATGCCATTCTTCACATACTCGCTGTCGGTGTAGATCGCCACGCGGCATTGCCGCTTCAGGCTGGCCAGCGACTCGATGACAGCGGTCATTTCCATCCGGTTGTTCGTGGTGAGCTTTTCGCCACCGAACATTTCCTTCTCGTGGCCGCCCGAGCTCAGCCAAGCCCCCCAGCCGCCCGGCCCGGGGTTGCCCTTGCAAGCCCCGTCGGTATAGATCGTCACCTCGGTCGAATCGTCAGTCACTTCTTTCCTTCTTTTCACGATGAATGTTGTGGTTCAGCGCCACCGGCGCCGGCGCCGCCTTCGGGCCGACGCGCTCGCCGCGGGCCAAGCCGATCAGCCGCATGCCACGCACGCGCTTGACCGCCACCACGCAATAGACCGCACCGAACACCGGCCACCAGTGCGCGCCGATGCGGTCCATCCAGCCGAAGCGGTCGAGCCAGCGCTGCGACCCCATCGGTGGGCGCCAGCAGCCAAAGCGGCCGCTCTCGATCTCGAAATCCAGCAGCCTCAACCAGTCGCGCAATCGCCAGTAGCCGATGAACTCGCCCGAGCGCGGCAGAAACAGGCTGCGTTGCCCGCCGGCGAGCTTCAGCCTGGCATGGCCCAGGCGTTGGCGCGCGCCCCACAGGCTGGCCGGGTTCAGCCCGACGATGACAACCTTGCCTTCGGGCCGCAGCACCCGCGTCACCTCGGAAAGCGCACGGTGCGGGTCGGCCGCCAGCTCCAGCGTGTGCGGCATCACCACCAGGTCCAGCGACTGGTCGGGAAAAGGCAAGGCCTCGGATTCGCAGTGCAAAGCCACCGGCGCCGGGCCGATCGACAGGGGCGCGCCCTGCTCATCGACCGACGGCGGCATGTCGATCGCCTGCGGCAGCGTCAGGCTGTCGCTGGCGATCCAGCGGTGCGGCATGCGGTTGTTGCGCAGCGTGTCGACTTCGGGCAGGCCCAGCTGCAGCGCGTGGAAGCCGAAGATGTCGGTCACCGCATGGTCCAGGCGCTCTTGTTCCCAGGCCAGCAGGTAGCGGCCCGGGGGGGTCGTCAACCAGAGCCCCAACTCTATAATTGACTCGTTTTGCGTCATGAATCTGGTTGCCCTGCCCGCCTCTGCCGACAACTACATCTGGATGCTTCACGACGGCCATCAAGCCCTCGTGGTCGATCCGGGTGACGCGGCGTCGGCGTTCGACGCGCAAGGCCGGCCCGGGCTGGCACTCAAGGGCATTCTAGTGACGCCTCATCACCGTGATCACATCAGTAGCCCGACCGGGTTTGGGCACCGGTCGAACGACATGGCGCACCGGCAAGCGCCGTGGTCGGTAACGCTTCCCGAAGCCGGTTTGCGCAAGCCGCGGAACCTGCCCACCCCGCCGTGACTCAACACCTCGCCCGTTGCGAAGCGCTGCACGCGGCGGGCCGACCCAACTTGCCTTGCGCCAGCGGCTTGGCGCGGCAGACCAACCCTTTATGCGTTGTGACGAACCGGCCCTGGCCGATGCGGCACACGCCCACGGCGCCGGCGCCAACGATCTGACCAAGGTCTTGGCCGCCTTGCGCGAATGGAAGAACGACGACCGATGAAGCATTCGAACGCCGCGCGCCGACCGGCCCTGGCCGCCCTCTGGCTGGCCCTCGCCTTGACCCCGTGGTTCACGGGCTGCGCCACGCCTGGCGAGCCCGCGGCAGTGGTCGACGCCATGATGCCGGCTGCCCCAGCCGCCGGCCCGACCGCGCCGGCAACCGGCACCGAAGCCGCCGCGCCGGCCACGGCCCCCACCCCACCGGCCAATACGACCGAGGCCGAGAACTTCGTCGCCACGCCGATCGACCCGGTGCAACCGGAACGCCCTGTTGATCTGTTCGACAACAACGCGCGCATCGACCTGTGGTCGCGCGTGCGCATGGGCTTCGGCCTTCCCGACATCGACAACGACCTGGTGCGCGGCCGCGAGCGCTGGTACGCCGACCGCCCCGACTACGTCCAACGCATGACCGAGCGCGGCAGCCGCTACCTCTTCCACGTGGTCGAAGAGCTGGACAAACGCGGCATGCCGACCGAGCTGGCGCTGCTGCCGTTCATMGAGAGCGCATTCAACCCGCAGGCCATGTCGGTCGCGAGTGCCTCGGGCATGTGGCAGTTCATCCCGTCCACCGGTAAAGACTACGACCTCAAGCAGAACATCTTCCGCGACGACCGGCGCGACGTGCTGGCCTCGACGCGCGCGGCGCTCGACTATCTTGGCCGGCTGTACAAGCTGTTCGGCGACTGGCACCTGGCACTGGCCGCCTACAACTGGGGCGAAGGCAATGTGCAGCGCGCCATCGCGCGCAACCAGAAGGCCGGCCTGCCCACCGACTACCTGAGCCTGCGCATGCCGGACGAAACCCGGCTCTACATCCCCAAGCTGCAGGCGGTGAAGAACATCGTGCTGCACCCGGATGCGTTCGGCCTCGAGCTGCCTGAGCTCAAGAACCACCCGTACTTCCTGAGCGTGCCGATCGAGCGCGACATCGACGTGAGCCTGGCCGCGAAGTTGGCCGACGTGTCGATGGAGGAATTCCGCTACCTCAATCCGCAGATGAACAAGCCGGTGATCCTGGCCGCCGGCACCGAGCAGATCCTGCTGCCCTACGACAACGCCAACCACTTCGTGAAGTCGATCGCGAACCACCACGGCCCGCTGGCCACCTGGACGGCCTGGGTCGCGCCGAAGACGCTGCGCCCGGCCGATGCCGCCAAGCAGGTCGGCATCAGCGAAGCCGCGTTGCGCGAGGTGAATCGCATCCCGCCGCGCATGCTGGTGAAGGCCGGCTCGACGCTGCTGGTGCCGCGCAGCGCCCACCGCGACACCGACGTCTCAGAGCAGGTGGCCGACAACGCGATGCTCAGCTTCGCGCCCGATGCGCCGCCGCTCAGGCGCCTGACGCTGCGCGCCGGCAAGAAGGGCGAATCGGTCGCCTCGGTGGCGCAGCGCTACCGTGTGTCGGCCTCGCAGGTGGCGCAGYGGAACAAGACCAGCGCCAGCGGCCACTTCAAGGCCGGCAGCACCATCGTCGTTTATGTGTCGGGCGGCTCGGGCACGCGCGTGGCGGCCGCAGCGGCACCGGCCAAGGGTGGCAAGGCCGCGGCCAGGCCGGTCACGCGCTCGGCGGCAGCGCCCAAGGCCAGCACCGTGCGGATGGCACGCAAGTAAGGCGAGACGAGGCGCCTGCGCGGCGCCTTCGTCAGTCCGGATCGAACGAGCCGCGATTCAGCGGCGGTCAACCAGGGCGTGGGCGATCGTCGACAGGTCGACGTACTCGAGCTCGCTGCCGGCCGGCACGCCCCGCGCCAGCCGCGTGACCTTCAGGCCGCGCGCCTTCAGCCCTTCGGACAGCACATGCGCCGTGGCCTCACCCTCGGCAGTGAAGCTGGTGGCCAGGATGACTTCTTCCACCCCGCCCTCCTCAGCCCGTGTCATCAGGCCAGCAGCGCCAAGCGCACTGGCGCCCACGCCGTCCAACGGGCTGATGCGCCCCATCAGCACGTAGTAGTAGCCGCGGTAGCTGCCGGTGCGTTCGAGCGCTGCTTGGTCGGCGGGTGTTTCCACCACGCACAGCTGGCGCGCGTCGCGCTGCTCGTCACTGCAGATCACGCACAGCTCCTGGTCGGTGAAGGTGTGGCAGCGTTTGCAGTGGTGCACCAGGCGCACCGCCTCGTCCAACGCGCGGGCGATCTGCTGCGCCCCGGCGCGGTCGTGCTGCAGCAGATGGAACGCCATGCGCTGGGCCGACTTCACGCCGACGCCAGGCAGCTTGCGCAAGGCGTCGATCAACGCCTCAAGGTGACTGGCAGTCACGAATGCTTAGAACGGCATCTTCATGCCCGGGGGCAGCGGCATGCCTGCCGTCAGCTTGCCCATCTTTTCCTGGCTGGTCGCTTCGGCGCGGCGCACGGCGTCGTTGAAAGCGGCTGCCACCAGGTCTTCCAGCATGTCCTTGTCGTCGGCCAGCAGGCTGGGGTCGATGGTGACGCGCTTGACGTCGTTCTTGCAGGTCATTACGACCTTCACCAGGCCGGCGCCCGATTGGCCCTCGACCTCGATCAACGCCAGCTCTTCCTGCGCCTTCTTCAGGTTGTCTTGCATGGCCTGGGCCTGCTTCATCAGGCCGGCGAGTTGACCCTTCATCATGGTGGTGTGTCCTTGGAAAGTTGATCAGAGAAAGACGGTGTCAGGCCGGCCGGATCGAGCCGGGCACGATGCGCGCGGTCGAGAACTGCGCGAGCATGGCCTGCACCAGGGGGTCGTTGTGGATGATGGCCTCTGCTTCGCGCTGGCGCAAAGCGGCTGCCTCGGCGTCACGGCGCGCCGGTGAATCGTCGGGCACACCGGCGCTGGCTTCAATCTTGATGTTCTGGCCGGTGTGTGCCACCAAGGCCGCCTGCAATTTCTCGGCCAGCGTCGGCTGGCGCAGCGTTTCGCGCTCGACCTTCAGGCCCCAGCGCTCGCCGCCGCCCTCGGCCGCGTCGATGGAGATCAGCTCGGCCTGCATCGCCAATTCGCGGACCAGCGCGGTGATGGCGTTGGCCGAGTTGAGCGAAGCCACGACTTCGGCCCAGCGATCGCCAAGCGCGGTGCGCTGCACCCGAGGATCAGCAGACGCAGCAGCGGGTACGGGCACTGATGGCGCCGGCGCCGCAGCGACCGTGGGCCTCGACACGATCGGCGGCTTCGCTGCCACGGCCGCGGGCGGCTCGGCCACGCGAAGCGGCGCTGCCGCGCCGTCTTCAAACGGCGCCTCGTCCATCCATGGTGGCGGTTCGTCAGACGTCTTCGCCGGAGCTTGCGCGACAGGCGCCGCAGGCCGTGGAACAGGTGCTGGCACCGGCGCGCCCCCGACAGGGCGCGCAGCCACCGGCGCGGACGGCCGTGCGACCACCGGCGGCGGCACGGGCACCGGGGCGCGAGCGCGCTCGGCCACGCGAGCTTGCAAAGCCGCCGAAGCCGGCGCGGCTGCCGCAGTCGAACGCTCTGCCGCACGCTCGCCACCCCCATTGGCCGGGAATGCGAGGAAGCGCAGCAACACCATCACCAGCCCGGCGTATTCGTCCGGCGCCAGGCTCAGCTCGGCGCGGCCCTGCAAGGCCATGCTGTACAGCAGCTGGGTTTCGTCCGGCGCCAGCAGCGGCGCCAGTTGGCGCCCTGCCTCGGTGTCGGGGTCGGTCGCGTCCAACGCACCCGGCACCACCTGCTCCACTGCCATTTGCTGCAGCAGACGGGCGAGTTCTTCCAGCGTGCCCGAGGCCGACAGGCCCTGGCTGCGCAGCCCTTCGGCCTCAGCCRGCAGCGCCGGGCCGTCACGCGAGGCCAGCGCTTCGATCAAACGTTGCGCATGGCGACGGTCGACCGAACCGAGCATCGCGCGCACAGCCGGTTCTTCGAGCTTGCCGCCACCAAAGGCAATGGCCTGGTCGGTCAGCGACAAGGCATCGCGCATCGAGCCGCGTGCCGCCCGCGACAGCAGGCGCAAGGCGCCCGGCTCGACCGGCACATTTTCTTTCGCCAGCACGTTTTCCAGGTGCTCGGCCACGGTCTGCGGCGCCATCGGC
>NZ_JBFUGE010000337.1:0-6697 GCF_056403075.1 Ideonella sp. P3_A4
GCCCCCACCAACACCACCTTGGCGACGCGCTGCGTGCCATGGCGGCCGACATAACGAGCCACTTCGCCGCCGCCGGTCGAGAAGCCGACCAGCGTTGCGTTCTTCAGGTTCAGCGTCTCGATCACCACGGCCAGATCGTCTGCGTACTGGTCCATGTTGTTGCCAGTCCAGGACTGGCCCGAGCGGCCGTGGCCGCGGCGGTCATGGGCAACGACCCGATAGCCGTGGTCGGCCAGGAACAGCATCTGCGATTCCCAGCTGTCCGAGCTGAGCGGCCAGCCGTGGCTGAAGACGACGACCTGGCCGTCCTTCGGGCCCCAGTCCTTGTAGTACAGCGGCGTTCCGTCTTTGGCGGCAATGTAGTTCGAGGCCAGCGCGGCCGCGCTGCGGGCAGCAACCTGCCCAGTGGCGACCTGCGTATTGGCGGCCTGCGCTTGAGCGGCCAATGAAGCCAGGGCCACGGAAGAGGCGACGAGAAGCTTGGCGAAGGTGTGCATGGTGAAGCTCCGGGTTGGGTTTTGGACTGCGACAGGTTTGTCTGCCGGCAGAACGAACTTTGCCCGCGAAGTCCGTACGATATGCTCCATTCAGTACGCAAAACTTGATCAGGAGTTCAACCCATGGGAGACCGGCTGGCCGCATTGCTGGACCACTTCTCGGTCCGCGCGCACACCTTCCACGCCGGCATGCTGTGCGGCATCAACGCCTTGGAGGCGAACGAACCCTTCGGTCAGTTGCACCTGATCCAGGACGGGGCAGTCGAGGTGCGCCACGGCTCGACGCCGACCTTGCACATCACGCAACCGAGCCTGCTGCTGTACCCGCGCCCGATGGCCCATCGCTTCATCACCGACAAGCAGCGGGGCGCGAACTTCGTCTGCGCCCATGTGCAGTTCGACGGCGGGACAGCCAACCCCATCGCTGCCGCCCTGCCGGATGTCGTGTGCCTGCCGCTCGAGCGTTTGCAAAGCTGCCAGTCGGTGCTGACGCTGCTGTTTGCCGAGGCCGAGTCGAAGAACTGCGGTCGTCAGGCCATGCTCGACCGGTTGTTCGAGGTCGTGCTGATCCACATCCTGCGCGAGCTGATGGAACAAGGCCAGGTCGGGGCCGGCATGCTGGCCGGCTTGGCCCATGGGCAACTGCGCCGCGCGCTCATCGCGATGCACGAGTCACCGCAACGCGACTGGTCGCTCGAAGACCTGGCCCGCGAAGCTGGCATGTCACGCACCGTCTTCGCGACCACCTTCCGCAACACGCTGGGCTGCACACCCGGAAGCTACCTGCAGAGCTGGCGCATCGGGTTGGCGCAGAAGCTGTTGCGCCGCGGCCAGTCACTGAAGCTGATCGCCGCAGACGTGGGTTACGGCAGCGAAGCGGCCTTGTCGCGAGCCTTCAGCGCGCAGACGGGAATATCGCCGCGCGAATGGCGCAAGGCGAATACCGCACCCGGTTCGGGTGATCAGTAGAAGCCCTTCGACAGGCTCAGGGCGAACGGACACGATGGTGGCACGGCATCTGCTGTGCGGCCACCAACCTAACCCGTTCGGGCTGAGCTTGTCGAAGCCCAGCACCCTGTCCTGCATCTCAAGCGGGCGGCACCACCGGCCCAGTCAATCCGTCCAGCCCGCAGGTGGCCAGTGCCGTCGCATCGTCGGACGAGGCCACGCCCTCGGCATAGACCTTCAGGCCGATGCCGTGCAGCATGCGCACCGCGCCTGCCACGTGCTCGCGACGTGCATGGTCGCCTGACAGACCTTCGACGAAGCTCGCGTCGAGCTTGACGAAATCCAGCCCAACCTCCAACAGGCCCGAGGCTTCGGTCAGGCGTTCGCCGGCATGTTCCAGCCCCACGCGCGCGCCGCAGCTGTGCATCTGGTTCACCATTTCGCGCACCAGATCGATGTGGCGCAAGGCGCCGTCTTCGGCCACTTCCAGCCACAGGCCCGGTGCCTCGGCAGTGAAGGCAGAAAGCAACGCTCGCAGGTTGGGCACGAAGCTGCTGTCCATCAGCGACCCCGGGCTGATGTTCACTGCGCGGGCCATGCCATCGTTCGCGATGGCAGCCAGCGCCAGCTTGGCGGCCAGCAGGTCGATGCGCGAGGTCAGCTGGGTGCGGCGCGCCATCGGCAGCCACTGCGCCGCCGGGACCATCTCGCCGTCTTCTTCCAGCTGCAGGCGCAACGGGCACTCGCGGTGCACCACCGCGCCGTGCATGTCCACCAGCGGGAATTCGACCAGCTTGGCGCGCTGGTTGTTCACCGCGCCCTGCAGGCGCTCGCGCCAGGCGTCTTCGCCCAGCACCAGGCCGTCGCCGGTGTCGTCCAGCTCCACGGCGTAAGCACCGCGGCCTTCGGCCCGGGCCAGGGCCTGGTCGGCCGCAGCCAGCAACGAAGACATCGGCGCGCCGTGCCACCAGCGCACTGCGCCCACCACGGCGTTGGCGGCGTGGTCGTGAGCGCGCAGCAGGTTGCGCAGGCGCGCGGCCACGTCGACCGCGGGTTCGCGCAGCGAGCCCACATCGGGCAGCACCATCGCGAAGTCAGAACCGTTCAGGCGCCCCACCTCGAACGAGCCGGCGCGGCGCGCCGATTCGACGATGGCCGCCGCCGACTCTTGCAGCAGCCTGTCGGTCGTCGCGTGGCCCAGCTTGCGGTTCAAGCCCTGCAGGTCGGCCAGGCGCACCAGCACGATGGCACCACCAGCGCTGCCGTCTTCGCTGCCCAGCATCACCTTCAGGCGGCCCATGAAGTGGGCGCGGTTGGACAAGCCCGTCAACGCATCGCAGTTCGCCTGGCGACGCAGCTGTTCCACCTGCGCGGCCTGCTCATCGAACATGCCTTTCAGGCGCGCGACCATGGTGTTCATCGCCCGCGTCACTTCACGCAGCTCGGGCACCACCGGCTCGCTGATCGTGATGAAGCGGCGCTCGGTCAGCGCGGTGGCTTGCTGCACGGTCGCCTGCAACGGCAGGCGGATGCGGCGCACGGCCACTGCGGCCAAGGCGCCCAGCGCCAACGACAGCACGGCCAGGATGGTGGCCGTCGACAGCGTGCTTTTCCACAGCTGGTCATCGGCAAAGCTCGAATGGCTGCGCACCTCCAACCGGCCCAGTTGCTTCCAGCCATCGCTCACCAGAGCCGAGCCCGGGGTCGGCGAGATGCCCAGCAAATGCACGAACCAACGCGGCGCGGCGCTGGCCTTCGGGTCGGCCCGACGCTCCTGCACCACCTTGCCGTCTGCACCGGTGAGGCGGATCAGCTCGTAGAAGCCGGAGTCGAACTGGCTGGCAATCACCAGCTCCATCGCTGTGGCGTCGCCTTTTTGCTGCGACAGCGTCAGCGCAAGAAACTGGGCGGTGTCGTTGTTCTTCAGCCCCAGCTGCGTTTCGAGGTATTGGCGGGCTGAGTGCACGGTGATACCGAATGCAGCGGCAAACGCCAGCACCAGTGTCAGCGCGAGCAACAACCAAACCTGGCGGATCAGTGACATGGTCCCTCCTGGGGCATGCTTATACCTTGTTCAAGGCAGTGGATTACTGGAAAAAACCGTCCTGGCGCGCCTTGGCCAGCGCGTCGCGCCAACGTGAAAGCCGCTCGGTCGGACCCGCTCCGCTGACCGCCACCGTGCCCACACCTTCCCACAAACCCTCGGCATTGAAGCTGAAGACGGGGGACAGGTCGGGCCGGCGGCTGGCGTGGCGCAGGTCGGTGATCAGGTTGTCCAGCACGAAGGGGTCGGCCTCCGGGCTGGGGTAGTAGGCAAGCACCATGTGCGGCTGCACCAGCCCACCGGGCCCACCGGTGGTTGCCCGCACGTAGACCATGCGCAGCTTGCGGTGCGGCACGCCCAGGGCCGTGAGGGTGAAGTACTTGGCGATCGCATAGTCCTCGCAATCGGCCATGCCCTTTTGCAGTGATTCGAGCGGGCTGGCCCAGTAGTCGACCTGGCCCCAGATGTCGATGTCGTCGCGGTACTGCAAGCGTCGGTTGTAGAACTCGTTGACGGCCGCCATCTGGCTCAACTCGTCCTGCGACTGCACACTGGCCATCGCCTGGCGCAAGGCCTGCGCACCTTGCAGCGCCTGGTCGCCACGGCGGGCTGCGGCCTGCACGATGCGCTCCGGGTCCCAGGCCTGCACGCCCAGCGACAGCGTGACCAGCAGCAAGACGACCCAACGCACGCTCGGCAAGGCTTGCCTCAGCCCCATGGCCGCACGCGCAGCCCCGGTGTCGAACCGGACGGCAATGGCGGCAGCAACGAAAACGTCGGGCATCGAAGGGTTGTCGGCCATGCGGGGCGCGACTTGAGCGGCGCCGTCGCCAGTCTGACACCAACCGCCAGCAGCTGTCGCTGGACCGCCACAGGCAGCAGGGATAACTGGCGCTCGCTCGCGATAGTTGCTACAGCCCGGCTCGCCACACGAGAGAAAACCCGGGCCGCTCCAGTACATTGATTGAGTTTGCCCCCTGAATGGCAATGCAATGAGAAGGCAAGCATGAAGAAGAACACCCTCGTCGGCTTCAGCCTGATCGCGCTGGCCGGCAGTGCCGCACTGGCACAAGGCGCGCCAACCGTTTCGGCGGCAGCCCAGAAGGCGATCCAGACCAACCCCGAGGTGGCCGCCAAGTTCAACGCGCTGCGCGCCTCGGTCGAAGAGGTCGACGCGGCAACGGGCGGCTACCTGCCCCGGGTCGACGTGACCGCCGAAGCTGGTCGCACCGACGACCGCATCACCAACCGCACGCCCGCGAACCAGACCCTGGACCGCAGTGGTGTGGCGCTGAACATCACGCAGGTGCTGTGGGACGGCTTTGCCACCCGCAGCGAAGTGCGCCGCCTGTCGCACACGCGCATGGCGCGCTACTTCGAGTTCCTCGACGCGACCGAGCAGACCGCGCTCGAAGCCGCCCGCGCCCACCACGACGTGCTGCGCTACCGCAAGCTGGTGACCTTGGCCGAAGACAACTACGTCCAGCACAAGTACGCGTTCGACCAGATCCAGAGCCGCGTGCGCGCCGGCGTGGCCCGTGGGGTGGACCTGGAACAGTCCGGTGCCCGCCTGGCGCTGGCCGAGTCCAACCTGGTGACCGAGAAGGCCAATCTGCACGACGTGACCGAGCGCTACCGCCGTATCGTCGGAGAACTGCCGCCAGAGGCAGGCGCCCCGGGCAACGCGCTGGCCCAGGGCCTGCCCACCACCGGCGTGGATGCGCTGGAAACCACCGCGCGCCGCAGCCCGGTGATCGCCGGCGCGGTAGAAAACCTGCGCGCCGTGCGGGCCCAGTCCGAAGCGCGCCGCAGCAGCTTTCAGCCGCGTGTCGAGGCGCGCTTGCGCTCGGGTGGTGGCCACAACTTCGACGGCATCGAAGACCAGAAGCGCGACACGTCGGCCACCATCGCGCTGACCTGGAACATCTTTAATGGCGGTGCCGACGACGCCCGCCAGCGCCAGCAGGTGCACCTGCTGAACCAGGCCGCAGACCTGCGCGACAAGGCCTGCCGCGACGTGCGCCAGACCGCAGCCATCGCCTACAACGATGTGCGCAAGCTCGACGAACAGYTGGGCTACCTGGACCGCAACACGATCGCGATCGAAAAAGCCCGCGACGCCTACCGGCAGCAGTTCGACATCGGCCAGCGCAGCCTGCTGGACCTGCTGAACGCCGAGAACGAGCTCTACACCGCCAAGCGCTCGTACGCACTGGCCGTGGCCGACCGCGACATCGCCGTGGTGCGAACCCACGCCGCGATGGGCACGCTGGTGGCCGCACTGGGCCTGGCCAAGCCCGACGCCCAGAGCCTGGCCCCGGACAGCGAAGGCTGGACCGCCGGCGAAGACGCCGCCGGCCGCTGCCCGCTGGCGCCGACCGAGCTGCCGAGCATGGCCAAGTCCGACCTGGATGCCAAGGCCCGCGCGATGCAGATCGCCTCTCCACCGCTGGCGCTGAACCCCGCCCCTGGCGTCGCGACGCCGGCGGCGACTGCGCCCTCTTCCGCTGCACCCGCACCACCCGCCGCATCTGCCGCCATCGCCCCGGTCGAGCAGCGCCTGCGCGACTGGGCCGCGGCGTGGGCGTCGAAGGATTTCGCCAGGTACACCGCTTTCTACAGTGCCGACTTTGGCCCGCTGAAAGCCAACAAGGCCAAATGGCAGGCCGAGCGCCAACGCGCCTTGAGCAAGCCCGGCGAGATCAGCGTCCAGCTGACCCAGGTGCAATCGCGGGCCTTGTCGCCCACCCGCGTCGAGACCTCGTTCGAGCAGGCTTACCGCTCGTCGAACCACAGCGACACGGTGCACAAGACGCTGACCTGGGAACTGCAAGACGGCGCCTGGCTGATCGTCGGCGAAACCAAGCGCTGAAGCCTGGGCTTTCTGGCCACACCAGCCCGGTTTTTGGGCGGGGATTGGGTTGATTTTCGATAGACTGCCGGGGCCCGTAATGGCGGGTGCTTCCACGCGCCCCAAAGCCCCCATGCCCGTCCGCCCTTCGATGCAGCCCCTTTCCCCGCTCGGCCTGGTGGCCACCGCCCTGGTGCTGGGTTTCGGGTGGGCCGGCCCGTCGGCAGCGCAACAGCCACCGGCGGCCGCGGCCTCTGGCGTTGTCGCGTCGCCTGAGTCGGTCGAGGTCCAACGCCTGCTCAAGGACGGCCAGCACACGCAAGCGCTGAAGCTGATCGACGAGGCCCTGTCCAAGAA
>NZ_JBFUGE010000338.1:0-6691 GCF_056403075.1 Ideonella sp. P3_A4
GCACCAGATGCGGTACGGGATCGTGAAGTCCCACGCGGCAATGCGGTCGTCCTTGATCTCGCGCCACATCGGCTGCACGACAGTCAGCGTGAACTGCATCGGCGGCGGCAGCTTCTCCTGGTTCTTGCGGCGCGGCACCGTGGCGCAGTACAGGTCGAGCTCAAAGGCCTCGCCCTGGTAGTTCGGCGCCTTGCTGAAGTCCAGCGTGTAGGCGCCGTTGGCGTCGATCGTGGCCTCGGCCAGCAGGCGGCCGGCCTTGCCGTCGCGGTCGGCGTCCGGCACGCCTTCGAAGGTGTCCTTGGTGCGGGCGACGGCCAGCGCCGCCACGTCGCGGCCCGGCGCCAGCGCGTAGGCCTTGACGACCAGGCCTTCCAGCGGCTCGATGCAGTCAAAGCAGAGCGCGCCTTTCAGCGTGCCCTTGAGGTAGTAAGTCATGGTGTGGTTCCCTGTGTGGATGGACTCGGCGAAATGCCGGTGCATCTCGCCCCACGACAGGCAGGCGAACACCGGGTACCCAAGGTAGGCGCATGCGAGCTGCCGCCCCATCCCTAACGGGAGAAATACGAGCACCTAGGAAATTCGGCCGACTAGGGGGGCGTGCGTGGCCGGTCCCGAAACGCGACGCCGGGCCGTGTTTGACGGCCTTTGATCGTCAACGTTGATGACGCGCAAATGGCGACGCAGGCCTAGCCTTGCCGACGTCCGCGAGGTGGTTTGCGGCGTGGAGGGTTCACATGAAAAACATTTCGACCGGGCAGGCGTCAGCAGCGCTGGCGTCTCGGTGGGCTGCACACATGCGGCGGCTGGTGCGACTGGTCATGGCGGCGCTGTTGGTGCCCATGGTGCTGAGCGCGTGCGCCGCCTTCGATGGCTATCCCCAGCGGGCGACGGACCCGGAAGAGGACGTCAAGAAGCTCGCAACGTTGATCGACGTGACGGCCATGGCGGCTTGCCTGAAGACGCCAACGGACACCTGCCGCAGCGAGATCGTCAGCGCGCGCATGTACGCCACCGACATCCGCTTCTCGCAGTTCGAGGAAACGCTGTTCCGCGATACGCGCAAGGCCGGTTTCAGCGCCACGCTGGCGACGCTGGGATTGAACAGTGCTGCAGCCGTCTCCAGCGGCGGCGCATCTCAGATCTTGTCGGGCCTGAGCGCTTTCATCATCGGCGGCCGCGAAGCCTACGACAAGGAAGTGCTGGCCGAGCGCACGCTGATTGCGATCCACACCGGCATGCGGGCACGGCGTGCGGAGGTCGCATTTCGCATTCGCGCCGGGCTGAGCAAGAGCCTGATCGAGTACCCGGTCGGCTCGGCGCTTTCGGACTTGAACGACTACTACAACGCCGGCACTGTGCTGGGCGCACTGGTAGGCATCACCGAAGCGGTAGGCGCGAAGGCCGAGAAGGCTGAGGCCAAGTTGACCGAGCAATTCAGCTTCCAGAAGGACGAGGCGAGCGATGCGTTCTTCATGGCGGTCTGTGCGGGCGACCCGAAGTGCTCAACGCCGAACACGGGCGTCTTCGACAAGGTGAAGCAGGACTGCTTCAAGCAGGCCGGCCTGGCACCCGGCACCTTGTTCACCGATCTGGTGTTGTCGCCTGAATTCGCCCGTGAGCGGGCGCGGGTGGCGGTGTGCATGAAGTGGCTGAAGCCGAAGACGCCTTAGGAGACAACATGAGCATTCAACGTGTCATCACTGACATCTCGCCTGACCGGTTCGCGTTCGTGGAAGCGGTGATCGCAGCCGATGGCGGCCGCATCATTTCAAGGAAGCCCGAGGACGACGGCGAGTTCACGATCGTGGCCGAGTTCCCCGACCCTGCGCCTGCCATGTCTGCCGCGCCCGTCGTCGCGGTGGCCGGCCTGGCAGCGGGCATGACCGCAGCCCCTGCGGTAGCGCCGACGCCCGTACCCGTACTGGCCGCGCACGTTGCGGCGGCCGGGTCGCCCGCAGCACCGGCTGCTGCAACTTCGGCCACGCCGGCCGTCCACGCGCGCATGCTCGAGATCGCTCGGGCCGAGCTCGGTGTGGCCGAAGTGCCCGGTGCAGGGGACAACCCCCGCATCGTGGCCTACCACGCGACGACCGGCGGCGGCAAAGAGCCGGACTCGGTCCCCTGGTGCTCGTCGTTCGTCAACTTCTGTGTCGAGCAGGCGGGTCTGAAGGGCACCGATTCGAAGGCCGCACGTTCCTGGATGACGTGGGGCCGCGTGACCACCGACTTCTTCCCCGGTTGCATCGTGGTGCTGGAGCGGGGCGCGGCGCCGCAAGGCCATGTCGGCTTCTTCGTCGGCACGGAGAGTGGCCGCCTCCGGTTGCTCGGCGGCAACCAGGGCGATCGTGTCAGCATCGCCAGCTTCGACCCCCAGCTTGTGCTGGCGATCCGCCAGGCGCTGTGAGCGGTGGCGCGGAAGTGCTGCTCAGCGCAGCWCTTCGAGCGCGCGCTCCATGCCGCCTTGTTCGATCGACAGCATCGCCTGCTCGCGCACGGCGGGCTTGGCGTGGAAGGCGATCGACAGGCCGGCTGCCCCCATCATTGGCAGATCGTTGGCGCCGTCGCCCACGGCAATCGCCTGGGCTGGCGAGATGCCCATCAGCTCGCAGACTTCGAGCAGCACGCGGCGCTTTTCGGCGCCGTCGACGATGTCGCCCCAGGGCCGGTCGACCATGCGGCCGGTGAGCTGGCCGTTGACCACCTCCAGCACATTGGCGCGGGCAAAGTCCAGCTGCAGCCGAGCACGCACCTTGTCGCTGAAGAAGGTGAAGCCGCCAGAGACCAGCAGCGTCTTCAGCCCCGCCGCGCGGCAGGCCAGCACAAAGGCCTCGACGCCGGGGTTCAGTTTCAGCCGCTGCACGTAGACATCTTGCAAGGCCTGTTGGCTGACGCCGGCCAGCAGTGCCACGCGTCGGCGCAGGCTGTCCTTGTAGTCGGTGATCTCGCCGCGCATCGCGGCCTCGGTGATGGCCGCCACCTCGGCCTTGCGGCCAGCCGCCGCCGCGATCTCGTCGACGCACTCGATGTCGATCAGCGTCGAATCCATGTCGAAGGCCACCAGCTTGAAATCGGCCAGTGCCAGCGGCGGCGTGATGCCTCGGGTGAACAGTCCGGGGGCGAATTCGGTGGCAGTCATCGGAAAGTGGGGCCGGGGCGGTCAGCAGAGACACACAAGTATCGCAGCAGGTCGTTCACGCTATGGCAGCATGCGCGCCCATGAACGGCATCACCTCCTGGCTGCGGACGCGCGGCACGCACGACAGCGGCAAGGTCGCCATGGTCGAGCTCTTCTTCGACCTGGTCTTCGTGTTCGCGGTGACCCAGCTGTCGCACGCCTTGCTGGCCCGGTTGACTCCGCTCGGCACCCTGCAGGTCGGCGTGATGATGGTGGGCACCTGGTGGGTGTGGATCTACACCTCCTGGGTCACCAACTGGCTGGACCCCGAGCGCCTGCCGGTGCGGCTGGCCCTGTTTGCGCTGATGGGGGCCGGGCTCGTGATGTCGGCCACCATCCCCCATGCGTTCGACGAGGCGGGGCTGGCGTTTGCGCTGGCCTACGTGGCGCAGCAGGTCGGCCGCACGGTCTTCGTGCTATGGGCTGTGCGCGGCGAGCGGCTGGCGATGCGGCGCAACTTCCAGCGCGTGATGTTCTGGCTGCTGCTGGGCTCGGCCTGCTGGCTGGCCGGCGGCCTGGCCGAGCCAACCCAACGCCTGGGTTGGTGGGGTTTGGCGCTGGCGGTGGAAACCGCGGCGCCGCTGCTGTTCTTCTGGACGCCCGGCATGGGCCGCTCGGTGCTGGCCGACTGGGACATCGACCCCAACCACATGGCTGAGCGCTGCGCGCTGTTCGTCATCATCGCGCTCGGCGAATCGCTGCTGGTCACCGGCGCCACGGTGGCCCATGCCGAATGGTCAGCCGCGATTGCCGTCGGCGCACTGGCAGCCTTCGTCGGCACCCTGGCGATGTGGTGGATCTACTTCGACACCGGCGCCACCCGCGYGCACCACCACATGGCGCATTCGGCGCAGCCGGGGCGGCAGGCGCGCAACGCCTACACCTACATGCACCTGCTGATCGTCGCCGGCATCGTGGTCTGCGCGGTGGCCGACGAGCTGGTGCTGGTCCACCCCGACCATGCCGACCTGCCGGCGCTGTTCGCCATCCTCGGCGGGCCGGCGCTCTACCTCGCGGGCACCGCGGCCTTCAAGTGGGCCACCAACACGCGGCGCCTGCCGCCGTTCTCGCACCTGGTCGGCCTGGCGCTGCTGGCGCTGCTGGCCGTGCCGGCGGCGCTGCACATGGCTTCGGCGCTGGTGCTGGGCGCCGCGACGACCGTGGTGCTCGTGATCGTGGCAGCGTGGGAATACGTCGCAGTGCGCCGGTCTTGAGCCGCCCCTTCGCAAGCCCTTAGGTGAATGTCCCGGCATCCAACAGCTGCGGCCGGGCGTAGAACCTGGATGCCGTCTGGATGCCCGTCGGCGTCCGTCGTCAGGTCGAAAGAGGAGCCCGTCATGTCCKCTGTCCTCGAACGCACCACCGCGCCGGTCGGCGCTGATCCGGCCACCGTCGCCCTGAGTCGCCTGCGTGGCTTCCAGACCGGCGCCCGCGAGCTGGATGACACCCCCTGCGCTATGCACGGCAAGTTGCCGACCTGGTTGCAGGGCCACCTGCTGCTGAACGGCCCGGCCGTCTGGGACTTGCCCCACGGCCACTACGCCCACTGGTTCGATGGCCTGGCGATGCTGCACCGCTTGCGGTTTGCCGACGGCCAGGTGCTCTACCGCAGCCGCTTTGCCGACAGCCAGTCCTACCGGCTGGCCCAGGCCGCCGGCAAGCCCGTGGTGGGCGAATTCGCCACGCCGGACACCGAGTCCTGGCTGTCGCGCATCACGCATTTCAAGCACCCCCGCGGCAGCGACAACCCGGCGGTGGTGATGTCGCGCATCGGCGAGCGCTGGATCGCCTGCACCGAAAGCCCGCACCTGATCGGCTTCGACCCCGACAGCCTGKCCACCTTGGGCGAACTGCAGCACGACGACAAGCTGGACATCGCGTTGATGGCCGCRCACGGCATGACCGACTCGCGCGGTGACTACTGGAACGTTGGCGTCGAGCTGGGCCCGAAGTGCACCTACCGGCTGTTCCGCATCCGCGCCGGCAGCACCCGGCGCGAATCGGTGGCCACCATCCAGGTCAAGAAGGCGGGCTATCTGCATGCTTTTGCCCGCAGCTCGGGCCACGTGCTGGTGTGGGAAACGGCGCTGCGCGTGCAGCCGCTCGGCTTCCTCTTCACGCGTCGGTCGTACGCGGCCAACTTCCGTTGGGACGCAGCCGGCGGCTCGGCGATCCACGCCATCTCGCTGGCCGATGGCTCGGTGCGGCGCTGGGACATCGCGCCGATGATGTGCTTCCACGCCGTGCAGGCCCATGAAGACGGGGCCGATCTGGTGCTGGACCTGTGTGACTACCCYGACGCGAGCATTTTCGAAGACCTGGCGCTGGACAAGCTGCGTACCGGCCAGCGCCAAAGCTCGGTCGCGCGGCTGGCGCGCTACCGCCTGCGCCCTGGCCGCACCGAGGCTGATGCAGAACCGCTCAGCCGCGGCTTCGAGCTGCCGCAAATGCACCCGGCACGGCCGGAAGAGGGCGCCGCCCGCTGGGCCTGGGGAGCCGGCTACGACGTCGACGACCGTGCTCACTTCCTGGACCGCACGGTGCGCATCGACCTGACCACCGGCGAGCGCCGCGAATGGCAGCGCCCGGACGCGGTGCAGCTCGAGCCACTGTTCGTGCCGCGCCCCGGCGGTTCCGATGAAGACGACGGCGTGCTGCTCGTGCCCACGCTGGCCGATGGAGACACCGCGACGATGGTGGCCGTGGTCGACGCACGCCGCATGGAGTGCCTGGCCACGGTGCAGGCGCCGCAGGTGGTGCCCTTCGGCTTCCACTCGGCCTTCCAGCCGCGCTGATCTGCGTCGCTACGTCAACCGGCCGATCCACGCGGCCGCGACGTCGAGCAAGCCTTCCAGCACCTCGGCGTCTTTGCGGCCGCTGCGCGCGGGCACGTGGAACGAGTGGTCGGCCTCGGCCACCAGTTCCAGCGTCGCGCGCGAGCCCAACTCCTTCGTCACGCCGGTGAGCAGCTCGACCTCGGCCAGCTCGTCACGGGTGCCCTGCAAGAAAAGCATTGGGCATTCGACCTTCGCCAGATGCGCGGCACGCTCGATCGACGGCTTGCCCGCCGTGTGCAGCGGGAAGCCGAAGAACACCAATCCGCGCACGCTCGGCAGCGGCTCGGCCGCTTGCGCTTGCGAAGTCATGCGCCCGCCGAACGACTTGCCACCCGCCACCAGCGGCAGGCCCGGGTAGCGCTTCGCCGCTTCAACCACCGCCGCGCGCACGGCGGCATGCGCCACCGCCGGTGTGTCCGGCCGCTTCGAGCCACGCTCCATGTAGGGGAACTGGTAGCGCAGCGTCGCGATGCCGCGCGTGGCCAGCCCGGCCGCCACCGCGGCCATGAACGAGTGCGCCATGCCCGCGCCCGCGCCATGCGCGAACACGTAGCAGGCGAGCGCGTCGGGTGGGGCCTGCAGCAGCGCCGAGACGGTCGAGCCGTCAGGCAGGGTGAGGGTCAGTTCGTGCGGATGCAGGGCGTCTGGCATGACACGGCCTCGGTGAATGGTTTTGGCC
>NZ_JBFUGE010000339.1:0-6691 GCF_056403075.1 Ideonella sp. P3_A4
GTGCCACTGCGCTCCAGCGCGGCGGCGGTCTCGGCCGCCGCCGACCAGTCGCGCGAGCGTTCATAGAGGTTCAGCAGGGCCAGCTGAGCCTCGGTGTCGAAGGCCGTGCCCTTCAGCGCGCGGTAGGCCTGCTCGGCGCGGTCGAACAAGCCGGCCTTCATGAAGTCTTGCGCCAGCGCGTGCTGGGCGCGGTCGCGCTCGCTCACCGCCAGGTCGGAGCGGCCGAGCAGGTGCTGGTGCACGCGTACTGCGCGCTCGAACTCGCCGCGGCGGCGGAACAGGTTGCCGAGTGCGAAGTGCAGCTCGCTGGTTTCGGGGTCGTGCTGCACGGCCTCGATGAAAGCGTCGATCGCCTTGTCCTGCTGTTCGTTGAGCAGCAGGTTCAGGCCTTTGAAATAGGCCTTGGGTGATTCGCGGTTCTCGCGCTTGAGTTGGCGCAGGTCCAGGCGCGATGCCAGCCAACCCACCGCAAAGGCCGCCGGCAGGGCCAGCAACCACCAATACAGCAGGTCAAACTCCATCGGGGATCACGGGTTGCTGCGGTTCGCGCGAGGCTTCGGTGGGCGCGGGGGGCGGCTGGGTCAGGCCGGCGTCGGGCGCAAGCTTGCGGGCCAGGCGGCGATGCTTCCACCAACTGGGTGTCATCGCCAGCACGCCGAACACCGTGCCGGCCGCGAAGGCCGCGAGCACGATGATGACCATCGGCGCATTCCAGGCGTAGCCGAACGCCCAGTTCACCTGCGCCGGCTGCTGGTTGTGCAGCGAGAAGGCGAACAGCGAAAAAAAGATGAAGGCCCGGACGAGCCAGGTGAGGAAGCGCATTGCTGCCGATTCTACGAACAGGCTCGCCGTGCGATCGGATTGCGGAAATGAAAAGGGCCCCTTGCGGGGCCCTGGTTGTTGCTGCAAGCAACGGCTGGGATCAGACGCTCGGGGCTTCCTCGGCCACCGGCGTTTCGGCCGGCAGACTGGCGTCCACGCCTTCGCGCAGGGCTTTGCCCGGCTTGAAGTGCGGCACCAGCTTCTCGGGGATCGTCACCTGCTCGCCGCTGCGCGGGTTGCGGCCCACGCGCGGCGGGCGACGGTTGATCGAGAAGCTGCCGAAGCCCCGGATCTCGATGCGGTGCCCGCGCGCCAGCGCGTCGGACATTGCGTCGAGGATCGTCTTGACCGCGAACTCGGTGTCGCGTTGCGTCAGTTGCGCGAACTTGTCCGCGAGCTTGGCAACGAGATCGGATCTGGTCATGAGGCGTCGTCTGGGTCAGCAGTGCGTGTTGGCGGCAACGAACAGCGGCCGATCAGCCGTTGTTGTTCTGGTTGTCCAGCTTGGCACGCAGCAGGGCGCCCAGGCTGGTGGTGCCAGCGGTTTCGCGCTCGTTGGAAGCCGACAGGCGCTGCATGGCTTCCTGCTGGTCGACCTGGTCCTTGGCCTTGATCGACAGCTGGATGTTGCGCGTCTTGCGGTCCACGTTGACGATCATCACCGAGACTTCGTCGCCTTCCTTCAGCACGTTGCGCGCGTCTTCGACGCGGTCGCGGCTGATTTCGGAAGCGCGCAGGTAGCCCAGCACGTCGTCGGCGAGTTGCACTTCGGCGCCGCGCGGATCAACCGTCTTGACCACGCCGTTGACCAGCATGCCGCGGTCATTGACCGAGGTGAAGGTGGCAAACGGGTCGCCGTCCAGCTGCTTGATGCCCAGCGAAATGCGCTCGCGCTCGACATCGATGCCCAGCACCACGGCCTCGACTTCCTGGCCCTTCTTGTAGTTGCGCACAGCGGTTTCGCCAGCTTCGTGCCACGACAAGTCGGACAGGTGCACCAGGCCGTCGATACCGGCAGCCAGGCCCACGAAGACGCCGAAGTCGGTGATCGACTTGATCGGGCCCTTGACCTTGTCGCCGCGCTTGACGGTCGCGCTGAACTCTTCCCACGGGTTCGCCTTGCACTGCTTCATGCCCAGCGAAATGCGGCGCTTGTCTTCGTCGATCTCGAGGACCATGACTTCGACTTCTTCGCCCAGGGTCACGACCTTGGACGGGGCGACGTTCTTGTTGGTCCAGTCCATTTCGGAGACGTGCACCAGGCCTTCGATGCCGGGTTCGATCTCGACGAACGCACCGTAGTCGGCGATGTTGGTGACCTTGCCGAACAGGCGGGTGCCGGTCGGGTAGCGGCGGGCCACGCCCATCCACGGGTCATCGCCCAGCTGCTTGATGCCCAGCGAAACGCGGTTCTTCTCGGCGTCGAACTTCAGGACCTTGGCCTGCAGTTCCTGGCCGACGGTGACCACTTCGCTCGGGTGACGGACACGGCGCCAGGCCATGTCGGTGATGTGCAGCAGACCGTCGATGCCGCCCAGGTCGACGAACGCACCGTATTCGGTGATGTTCTTGACCACGCCGTTGACGATGGCGCCTTCGGACAGGGTTTCGAGCAGCTTGGCGCGTTCTTCGCCCATCGAGGCTTCGACCACAGCGCGGCGCGACAACACGACGTTGTTGCGCTTGCGGTCGAGCTTGATGACCTTGAACTCCATGGTCTTGCCCTCGAACGGGCTCATGTCCTTGACCGGACGTGTGTCGAGCAGCGAGCCGGGCAGGAAGGCGCGGATGCCGTTGACCAGGACGGTCAGGCCGCCCTTGACCTTGCCGGAGACGGTGCCGGTGACGAAGTCGCCGGATTCCAGCGCGGTTTCCAGCGAGAGCCACGAGGCCAGGCGCTTGGCCTTGTCGCGCGACAGGATGGTGTCGCCGTAGCCGTTCTCGACAGCGTCGATGGCCACCGACACGAAGTCGCCAACCTGGACCTCGATCTCGCCCGTGTCGTTCTTGAATTCGTCGATCGGCACATAGGCTTCGCTCTTCAGGCCGGCATTGACGACCACGAAACTGTGCTCGATGCGCACCACCTCGGCGGTAATGACCTCGCCCGAGCGCATTTCAGAGCGCTGCAGGCTTTCCTCGAACATGGCGGCGAACGATTCACCACCGGTGCTGGCGGCGACTTGAGTCTGGGACATGTGGATTTCCTTGGGGCCGGTTTGCAATGAACCGGGGCTTGCAGTGGGTGACACCGCAGGGGTTAGGTTGATGAGTTCACCGCCCTCGATCGGCGCATGCAGCACCTGGAGGGAAGGGCGGTGGGCCCGGTTAACGACCCGTCTGACTTGCGCTCAGAAAGGTCGGCGCTGTTGCCACCAACTCATGACCTGTTCGACTGACGATTCAACCGAAAGGCTGGAGTTGTCCAGCAGCATCGCGTCTTCGGCTGGCTTGAGCGGGGCGACGGCGCGGTTTTTGTCCCGCTCGTCGCGCATCTGCAAATCAGCCCGAAGACTGTCGATATTAGCCGAATTTCCCTTGGAAATCAATTGCTTATAGCGTCGCTCGGCGCGCGCGTCGGCGCTCGCGGTGAGGAAAACCTTGAGGTCGGCCTCGGGGAAGACGACGGTGCCCATGTCGCGCCCGTCGGCGACCAAGCCGGGCGCCCGGCGGAAGCTCAGCTGCAGGCCGTGCAGCGCCTTGCGGACGGCCGGGTGCACGGAAACGCGCGAAGCCATGCCGCCGGTGGATTCGAGCCGCAGCGGGTCGGTGATGTCGCGTCCGGCCAGGAACACCTGGTGGCCGGTGAAATGCACCTCCAGCCGGGCGGCTAGCTCCGCCAACGCCGGTTCGTCTTCCAGCGAGATGCCCGCGTCCTGCGCGGCCAGGGCCGTTGCGCGGTACAGCGCACCAGAATCGAGCAGGTGGTACCCGAGCTTGTGGGCCAGTTCGGCTGCCAGCGTGCCCTTGCCGGACGCGGTGGGGCCGTCGACCGTGAGCACCGGCACGCTGTTGACCGCCGGTGTGACGAGGTCGAACAGGGCTTCGAAGTAGTCTGGGAAGGTCTTGCCCACGCAGCGCGGATCGACGATGCGCACCGGCACGTTGGCGCCGACGGCGAGCGGATTGAAGGCCGCAAGCGAGCCGCACATCGCCATGCGGTGGTCGTCGTAGGTGTGCAATGCCGCCGCTTGCCAGCGCTTGGGCGGCGATACCTCGATGAAATCGGCGCCGTCGACGACGGCGGCGCCCAGCTTGCGCAGCTCGGCGGCCATCGCGGCGATGCGGTCGGTCTCTTTCACGCGCCAGCTGGCGATGCCCGTCAGCCGGGTTGGGCCGTCGGCATAAAGCGCCATCACCGCCAGCGTCATCGCCGCGTCGGGGATGTGGTTGCAGTCCAGCGTCAGGGCCTTCAACGGCCACGCGCCGCGGCGCACTTCGAGCCAACCTGGGCCACCATCGACCTGTGCGCCCATCGCACGGGCCGCGTCGACGAAGCGGATGTCGCCCTGGATCGAATCGAGCCCGACGCCCTCGATGCGCACCGGCACGTCGGTGCCGGCTATTGCGCCCATCGCGACGAAGTACGAAGCTGAAGACGCATCGCCCTCGACGTGGATGCTGCCGGGCGACTGGTAGCGCGAGCCCTGCGGGATGACGAACCTGGCGTACTGATCCCGCTGCACCGCGATGCCGAAGCGTTCGAGCAGGCGCAGCGTGATGTCGATGTAGGGCTTGGAGATCAGCTCGCCGTCGACCTCGATCGTGACGGCGCGGTCGCTGGCCACCAGCGGCAGCGCCAGCAACAGCGCGGTCAGAAACTGGCTCGACACATCACCGCGCACGCGGATCGGCGCGTCGGTGTTCAACGCATGCGAGGCACCGTCACCCACCCGCAGCGGCGGGTAGCCGGCGCGGCCAAGGTCCGCCACTGGGCAGCCCAGCTGGCGCAGCGCGTCCACCAGGTCGCCAATCGGCCGCTCGTGCATGCGCGGCACGCCACTCAGCTCGAAAGTTCCGCCTTGCGTGGCGGCCAGCACGGCCAGCGCGGCGGTCAGCGGCCGCATGGCGGTGCCGGCATTGCCCAGGAACAGCGCCGCCTCACGCGTGCGCAGCTGGCCGCCAATGCCAGTCACCTGCAACGCTTCGCCTTCACGCACCAGCGTGCATCCCAGCGCGGCCAGCGCGTCGAGCATCACGCGGGTGTCGTCGGAATCCAGCAGGTCGTGCACCGCCGTCGTGCCCTCGGCCAGGCCCGCCAGCAGCAGCACCCGGTTGGAGATGCTCTTGGAGCCGGGCAGGCGCACGGTGCCGCCAGCGCGGACCAGGGGAGGGAGATCGAGGAAGGCGGTTGAATACATGGCAGGCCCGGCCGGCCGGGAAAGCGAAAGACAGTTCGTCAGCTATTTCTTGAGGGTCTTGCCGGCACCCATGCGCCAGTGGCTGCGTGTGTGCGAGACACCGGTGACCAGCGCTTCCAGCGCCTCGCCCTGGCAATCACGCAACACTTGTTCCAGCACGCCCAGGGCGCCGCGGAAGCGTTCGCTTTGCTTCAAGATCTCTTCGCGGTTGGCGATCAGGATGTCGCGCCAGATGGCCGGGTCGCTCGCAGCAATGCGGGTGAAATCGCGAAAGCCGGGGCCGGCCAGTGCGAGGAACTGCTCGCTTTCCTTCTGCTGCAGGATGCCGGTGAAGTAGGCAAAGGCCAGCAGATGCGGCAGGTGGCTCACGGCGGCAAAGGCCGCGTCGTGCGCTTCGGGCGTCATCTCTTGCACATGGCAACCGAGGGCGCCCCACACCGCGCGCGCCTTGTCGAGCAGCACGGGCGACGTTTGGGTGATGGGCGTCAAGATGACCTGGCGGTCCTTGTACAGGTCGACATCGGCGTACTGCACGCCGGCCAGTTCCTTGCCGGTGATCGGGTGGGCCGGTACGAACGCGCTGACACGCTCTTTCAACACGCGGCGCGCGGCGTCGACCACATCGCGTTTGGTGCTGCCCACGTCCATGAACAGCACGTCTGGGTTCACCAGATGGCGGATCGCGCGGAAGGTGATGTCGGTGGCGGCCACCGGCACGGCCAGCAGCACGATGTCGGAGCCCGACACGGCCAGCAGCGCCGATTCGGCGGCCTGGTCGATCACACCCATCTGGCGCGCGCGCTCGGTGGTCGACGGCGACTTGCTGTAGCCGATGATGCGCTCGACCAGGCCGGCCTGCTTCATCGCGAGCGCGAATGAGCCGCCCATCAAGCCACAACCTATCAGCCCCAGCTGCTTGAACATCGTCGGCATGCGGTCAGTGAACGTCCAGCGGGTAGGTGCCCAGTACCTTGAAGAAGGCGCAGGCGTCGCGCAGCGCCTTCAGCGCGGTGCTCACATGCGGTTCATCCGGGTGGCCTTGCAGGTCGATGTAGAAGTAGTACTCCCACTGGCCTGATCGGGCAGGGCGTGATTCGAAGCGTGTCATCGACACGCCGTGTTGTTTCAGCGGCACCAGCATGTCATGCACCGCGCCGGGCCGGTTGGTCACCGACACGATCAGGCTGGTGCAGTCGTGGCCCGAGGCCTTGGGCGCCGGGTGGCGGTGCGGGTCGGTGACGATCGCGAAGCGAGTGCGGTTGTGCGGGTCGTCCTGGATCGCCGGCGCGACCAGGTGCAGGCCGTATTCGCTGCCGGCACGCACGCTGGCAATGGCCGCCATCTTCGGGTCCAGTGATGCCTGTCGTGCACCTTCGGCATTGCTCGACGCCGGGCGGCGCTCGGCATGCGGCAGGTGGTTCGACAGCCATCCATGGCATTGCGCCAGTGCCTGCGGGTGCGCGCAGACGACCTCGATGCCGTCGAGCGTGTTCTCTTTGCGCAGCAGG
>NZ_JBFUGE010000340.1:0-6677 GCF_056403075.1 Ideonella sp. P3_A4
CTCCCGGCACCGGTGCGCATGCGCCTGTCGCGCTAACGAACGACAAGCTGACCGCCATCGAGCCGGCGCTGCGCGGCGTGTCGCACGCTTGGTTGCTGCCGGGCGAGGGCCAGATCGACCCGGTGCAGACGCTGCGTGCGCTGCATGACGGTGCGCCCTCGGTGCATTGGCACTGGGGTCAACGCGTGATCGACCTGGCGCCCGGCACGCTGCGCTTGTCAGACGGCAGTTGGCGGCGCTTCGACGCTGTGCTCGATCTGCGCGGCTTGGGCGCCCGGCCCGAGCTGCCGCTGCGCGGTGTGCGTGGCGAGACGGTGTGGCTGCGCGCGCCGGGCCATGGCCTGACGCGGCCGCTGCGCCTGCTGCACCCGCGCCATCGCATCTACATCGCGCCGCGGCCGGGCGATGTGCTGGTCGTCGGCGCGAGCGAGGTCGAGAGCGAAGACCGCAGCGAGGTCTCACTGAAGAGTGCCGTCGAGCTGATGTCGGCGGCACAAAGCGTGATGCCGGCGCTGCAAGAGGCGCGCATCCTGCGGCTGGACCGCAACCTGCGTCCCGCGCTGCCGGACCACGAGCCGCGCATCGACACCCAGCCCGGCCTGGCCCGCATCAATGGCTTGTTCCGCCACGGCTGGCTGATGGCGCCCGCATTGGTCGACGACACGTTGCGCACGATGGAGTTGGCATGAGCGATACCGCACATGACACCGTCGTCGTCAACGGCGAGCCTGTGGCCAATGCCGAAGGGCTGAGCCTGGCCGAACTGTTGCATCGGCTCGGCGAGCCGGCCGACCAGGTGGCCACGGCGCTGAACGGCAGCTTCGTGGCTCGCGACCGCCGCGACGACGTGCAACTGGCCGGCGGCGACCGCATCACCGTCTTCAAAGCCATCGTCGGAGGGTGACGAGATGACGACAACAACGACGCCGTGGTCGCTCTACGGCACGCCTTTGAACAGCCGCTTCCTGCTTGGCAGTGCCGGCTACCCGTCGCCCCAGGTGTTGCGCGAATCCATCGCAGCCGCCGGCACGCAGATCGTGACGGTGGGGCTCAAGCGCTCGCTGGCCGCAGATGCCGGCGACAACGGCTTCGTCGACATCGTGCGCAACAGCGGCGTGCACCTGCTGCCCAACACCGCCGGCTGCCGAACTGCGCGCGAGGCGATCGTGCTGGCGCACATGGCGCGCGAACTGTTCGGCACCCGCTGGGTCAAGCTCGAGGTGACCGGTGACGAGCACACGCTGCAGCCTGAGCCGTGGGAGCTGCTGGACGCGGCGACGCAACTGGTGCGCGATGGTTTCCAGGTCTTTCCGTACTGCACCGACGACCTGGTGGCCTGCCGTCGCCTGCTGGACGCCGGCTGCGAGGTGCTGATGCCCTGGGGCGCGCCGATCGGCTCTGGCCAGGGCCTGCTGAACCCTTACGCGCTGCGCACCTTGCGCGAGCGTTTGCCGGGGGTGCCCTTGATTGTCGACGCGGGCATCGGTGCCCCGCACCACGCCGCACGCGCGATGGAGTTAGGTTTCGACGGTGTGCTGCTGAACTCGGCGGTCGCACAGGCACGCGAGCCGGTGCGCATGGCCGCGGCATTTGCCCACGCTGTCACGGCGGGGCGCCTGGGCTACGAAGCAGGCGTGATGGCACCGCAGGACATGGCCGTGCCCAGCACGCCGGTGGCCGATCGGCCGCTGCTGATCGGCTGACAACGGGCACATACATGTCGGCCAACTGTCGAGGAACGCACAAACCCCAACGCCTTGTTGCAAGCGCGGGGAAATGCTTTCTCCAGTTCGTGCGGTATCGGCCGACAACGAGCGGATCTCTCCACTTCCGATCGCCGCCCACCGATGCCACTTGCCCGCTCCCCTGCCGACTCCGAACGAGGCATGTCGCGTGGCGCCTTCTGGCTGATGCTGCGGCGCGTGGCCGTGTTCGCCGGCTGCGTGGACCTGGTCTACCTGCTGGCCTTCTTCGCCCTTGGCATGCCGGTGATGGCGTTGGCCAACTTGGTCAGCGTCAGCATGTATGCCGCGGCCTATGTGCTGCTCGGGAAGCGGCACAACCTGCCCGCCGTGGCGCTGATGTGGACCGAGGTGCTGGTCCATGCCTGCGCGTGCACCGTGCTGCTGGGCTGGGACAGCGGCACGCACTACTTTCTGCTGGTCTTCTTGCCGGCGGTGGCCGTCAGCCGATCGCCGCGTCACGCCATCATCGCAATGGGCTTCGTGCTCGCGGTCTACCTGGGGCTGGATGCGGTGACGCAGGCCGTGCCTGTGGCCTACCCGCTGACAGCCGAGCCGTTGATGGCGCTGCGCTGGCTCAGCATCACGGTCGTTTTCGTGATGTTCGGCTACACCGCGCGCTACTACACCCAGCGGGTGCACGAGGCCGAAGGCCGGCTCTACGACCTGGCGACCACCGACACGCTGTCGGGCCTGTGGAACCGCCGCCAGTTCCTGCAGATGGCGCACGCCGAGATCGACCGTGCCAGCCGGCACAACACCCCGCTGGCGCTGGTGCTGGCCGACATCGACCACTTCAAGGGGGTCAACGACCAGCATGGGCACGACACCGGCGACCGGGTGATCCAGCATGTGGCCGGCCTGATGCGCCACCAGGCCCGCACCGGCGACCTGATCGGCCGCTGGGGCGGCGAAGAATTCGTGATGCTGCTGCCGATGACCGATGGCAACGGCGCGCTGGAGCTGAGCGAGCGCATCCGCGCCAGCGTCGAACAGATCGCCTGCCAGCATGGGGGCGTCGCGGTGCCAGTGACCATATCGCTGGGCGTTTGCGAGGTGCTGCCGGGTCAAGCGCTCGACCACGCCTTCAAGAACGCCGACGCGGCGCTTTACACCGCCAAGAACGCCGGCCGCAACCAGGTCTGCGTGGCGCCGCTGGCCTTGCCGGCACGACCCACCGCCCCGCAGGCCGCGCGCAGCCCCGCCGAGGCCCAGGCGCACRCGCTGCCGGCCGCCTGACACTTTCCATCCGCCGAGCCCCGGCACCGGGGTTCGCGCCCCGTGTGGCGGTGCGTCGCACCTACAACACGCCATGAACCTACCCATCGTCTGGAGCATTGCCGGCACCGATTCCGGCGGTGGCGCCGGCCTGGCCGCTGACCAGCGTGCCGCAGAGGCGCTGGGCACCCATCTGTGCCCGGTGGTGGCAGCGGTCACGGCACAGAACAGCGTCGCCGTGACGCAGGTGCAGCCGGTGCCACCTGACTGGCTCGATGCACAACTCGCAGCGCTGGCAGCGGACATGCCGCCACGCGCCGTCAAATGCGGCTTGCTTGGCAGCGTCGACAACCTGCGGGTGCTGCTGCGCTGGGTCGACCGGCTGCGTGCCGACCACGGCCCGGTTCCGTTGGTGGTGGACCCGGTGCTGGGTGCCAGCACGGGCCGTGCGTTCGTCGACGATGCCTTGCTGGCCGCCTACCGCGACGAGCTGCTGCCGCGCACGACGCTGCTGACACCGAACCGGCGCGAGGCTGCGCTGCTGTTAGGCGAGTCGCCCGACAGCGTGCGCGACGCGGCGGCCGTGCCGGCGCTGGGGCGTGCATTGCGCGCACGTGGCGTGCAGGCGGTTGCGATCACCGGTGGCGACAGTGCCTCCCTGGACGAACGGGTGCTCGATTGGGTCGACACCCCACAGGCCGCCGGCTGGCTGGCTGCGCCGCGCATCGACACGCCACATCACCACGGCACCGGCTGCACTTTCGCCAGCAGCGCCGCTGCAGCGATGGCGCTGGGGCATGTGCCGGCCGATGCGTTGGTGCTGGCCAAGATGGCCACGCTGCATGCCTTGCAGTGCGGCAGTGCCGTGGGGCAGGGTGCCGGGCCGGTGCGTGCGGCGGCAGGCTTTGGCGAAGACCCGCTGCTGATGCCACTGCTGTCGTGGGGCGAGGTGCCGGCCTTTGCAACTCGGCGCGAGGTGGCAGACGAATCGTTGGGTTTGTACGCGATCGTCGACAGCTTGGCGCGTGTTCAGCAGGTGCTGGCCGCCGGCGTGCGCACGGTGCAACTGCGCATCAAGGAAGGCGCAGCCGACGTGAACACGCTGCGTGAGGAGATCCAGGCGACCGTGCAGGCTTGCCGTGCTGCCGGCGCGCATCTCTTCATCAACGACCATTGGGCACTGGCGATCGAGCTGGGCGCGCCGGGCGTCCATCTGGGCCAAGAGGACTTGATGGCGCTGGGCGAAGCGGGGCGCGCTGCGCTGGCTGCCTGCGGCGTCGCCCTCGGCATCAGCTCGCACAGCCTGTGGGAGCTGGCGCGTGCGCGGGCATTGGCACCCCGCTACATCGCCTGCGGCCCGGTCTGGCCCACGCTGACCAAGCGCATGCCTTGGCGCTCGCAGGGGCTGGACAACCTGCGCTGGTGGTGCCGCATGGCCGATCACCCGGTGGTGGCGATTGGCGGCATCCTGGCGCCTGAGCAAGCTGAAGTCGCAGCGGCTTGCGGCGCCGATGGCGTTTGTGTGGTGCGCGGCTTGGGCGAGCGACCGGCGGCCACCGTGCCTGGCTTTCAGAGGGCGCTGCTAGCGGGGCGGCAGGCAGCGCGCTCGCCTGCACCGGCGCTGCCGCATCCGATGCTGGGTTGACCCGCGTCAGGCCGCCTTGAGCTTGCCGGCAAACGCCAGCAACGCATCGACCACACTGGCGACGGCGGCGGCGGTCTTCGGGTCTTTCAACGCGCCAGCCTCGTCGAACGCATCACCAGCGCGGCTCAGCGCGTTCTGCTGCGGCTGCACGACCATCTGGAAGTTCATCTGGAAGTACTGGCGCAGGTAGTTCATCGAGCGCAGACCGCCCAACGCGCCGGGTGAGGCCGAGAGCAGGCCGACAGGCTTGTTGGCGGTGGTGGCCAGGCCGGTGGGCAAGCCGTCGCCGGCGCCCAGGCGCGAGAGCCAATCGAACGAGTTGATCACCAACGGCGTGGGGAAGCCGTTGTACTCGGGCGTGACGACGAGCATCGCGTCGGCCTGCGCCAAAGCGGCTTGCAGCGTGCGGGCACCGGCCGGCACACCACCGGCGGCTTCGAGGTCGCCGTCGTACAGCGGCAGCGCTAGCGCGCGCAGGTCCATCTGATTCACCTCGGCGCCGCGCGAGCGTGCGATCTCGGCCACCACCCGGGCCAGCCTCAGGTTGAACGAGCCTTGGCGTTGGCTGCCGGAGATCAGGAGCAGGTTCATGGTGGTCCTTGGTGGGGCGAATCAGCTCAGATGCACAGCGCCTTGATGTCTTCCGGAATCGGGATCGACTTCAGCTTGTAGCTGCCCGGCACGCGCACGACGAAGGCGCGTGTTTCGCGTCCTTCGCACAGCAGCTCGTCGTCGCGCAGGATGCGGTGGTGCTGGATAAGAACCTTGGCACGCCACTCTTCGACATGGGTGTGCACTTCGAGCGTCTGGCCGTAGGTAGCCGGCTTCAGGAAGCGGGTGTTGATCTCGAGCAATGGCGTGCCGACGATGCCGCGCGTGGCCTCCAGCTCGCGCCACGGCGGCACGCCGCAGGCCATGAAGAAGGCCAGCGAGGCCTGGTCCATCCAGCGCGAGAAGTTGGGGAAGAAGACGATGCCGGCGGGGTCGCAATCGCCGAAATGCACGTCGACGCGGTGGATGTGCGTCTTGCTCATCAGATGCGGATGACTTCGAGGGAGGGCCGGTCACTGTACAGCGCCAGCACCTGCTCGGCACGGCGCGCCAGCACCGCGCGCTGGTTGACGTAGCCCTTGTCGGTGATCTCGCCGGCGTCGGCGTTCGGAGGTTCGGCCAGCAGCAGGGCGCGCGTGGGCACCTGCGACGAGCCGCTGCCGTCGGCACGCAAGGCCTGCAATGCTGCGCGGACCTTGTGGGCACGCTCGGGCGCATCCATCGCCTTGACCGCAGCGCTGGGAAAGACCAGCAGCCCGACCTCCTCGCGGTCATGGCCCGTCACCACCACGTCGGCAGCCAGCGGTGACAGCGCGGCCACCGCACGCACACGCAAAGTACCCACCGAGACCCAGGTCCCGCTCATCAGCTTGAAGTCTTCGGCGACGCGACCGTCGAACGCCACGCCCCGGCTCGGGTCGTCGACATCGATCAACTTGCCGGCATCGCCGATCAGGTAGTAGCCGTCTTCGTCGAAGGCCTTCGCGGTCAGCTCGGGTGCATCGCGGTAGCCTGGAAAGACGTTCGGTCCGCGCACCCGCATCTCCAGCTTGTCGCCGCTGGGCGTGAACTTCAGCTCCGCACCGGGCAACGGCGCGCCGATGCAGCCGGCGCGATCGATGCCCCAGTGCACGCTGGTGACCGCAGGCGCCGTCTCAGTCGCACCCCAGGACGAGGTGAACCAGATCGGCCGTTCGCGCACGCGGCCCGCCACCGCCTCGATGCGTTGCCACAGGCTTTGCGGCAACGCGGCGCCGGCGTAGAACAAGCCCTCCAGCGGCTCGAMGAAGCTGCGCGCGAAGCCCTCGTCGGCTTCGAGGAAGGGCAGCAGCATGTCGAAGCCGCGCGGCACGTTGAAGTAGAAGTTCGGCCGCACCTCGCGCAGGTTGGCCACCGTATTCTCGATCAGCCCCGGCATCGGCCGGCCTTCGTCCACATGCAGGCTGCCGCCGTGGGCCAGCACCATGTTGAAGTTGTGGTTCGCGCCGAAAGTGTGGCTCCAGGGCAGCCAGTCCAACAGG
>NZ_JBFUGE010000341.1:0-6669 GCF_056403075.1 Ideonella sp. P3_A4
GCGACGGTCAATGGCCATGGGGACCCCCGCAGCAATCAGAACTCGTAGCGCGCCGCGAGGCTGTAACTGCGGCCTGGGTAGAACCAGGCGCGCCCCATGTCACCAATGTGCTGTTGCTGCGTCTGGCGCACGATCACATCGTTGAGGTTGGTCACGTTGAACGACATGCTGAAGGTGTCGGTGAACTTGTAGGACACACCGGCGTCCCACTGGCCGAACGCCTCTTGCCAGGTCGGCAGGCCCCAGCCCACGTCTTGCGCGCCGGGCCGGTTGGGATCGGCGCTGGTCGCGTCGGTACCCCGCGTGCCGTTGACATCGATGCCTTGAAGGATGCGGCTGTGCCAGTTGTAGGCCAGTCGAGCCGACAGCGGCCCACGGTCGTACATCACCACGAAGTTGGCCGCGTGCCTGGCCATGTACGGCAGCGGCAGGTCCTTGAACGGCACCCCGTTGGTATCGCACCCGTACAGATGCAGGCCCGCGTTGGTGGTCGCGTTGCCGGCGTCGCAGTACGGGTTGTCAAAGTCCCTGTACAGATTCTGCTTGCCGTCGATGTACGTGTAGTTGGCCGACACGCCGAAGCCCTTGGCCCAGTCGGGAAAGGCTTCTTCGAGGCCAGGCACACGATCCAGATAGGTCATCCCGGCGATTTCCAAACCGCTCACGCGAGCCTTGCCCACGTTGTCGGGGCCGGTGATCGAGAAGGTCTGCGGGTTGCCGCCCTTGCTGTTGTACGTGCGGGTGAAGGCGGTGTTCATGATGATGTCCTTGACATCCTTGTAGAACACCGTGCCCGTCAGCGATTGGCCATCACGCGGGTACCACTCCAGGGCCAGATCGACGTTGTTGGACGTGATGGGCTTGAGCTTCACATTGCCCGTGTTGCTACCGGTGTAGGTGACCGTGTGGTTGTTGGCGTCGTACTTCTGTTCCAGCTTGATGTATTCGCCCAGCTGATTGAAGCCCGGGCGGTTCATGCTTTGCGCCAACGCCAGACGCCCCTGGAGTCGGTTGGTGAAGTTGACCTTCATGTTCAGCGACGGCAGCACCTTCACATAGCTGTTGTCCACATCCAGTGGCTCAGCCACGCTGTCGAAACGCGGCAGATCCGGTGGTGTCTGCGAATCGTAGGTGGGTGTGAAGGTGACATAGCCGTGGGACACATCGCGCGTGTACACCACACGAACGCCGACATTGCCTTCCACCGGGTATTGCCAGTCGTCGAAACCGAAGCGCAGCGTGCCATAGGCGGCGTAGGTGTCTTCGCTGTGGGTGCTGGTCTTGGACGGATCGCCGTCGTAGACGAGCGGCTTGAACGTGTAGTCCGAAATCTTGCAGCTGTCGGCGGGCCGGCCGTAGAGCGCTGCACCGTCCAGGCACTCTTGATAGCGGACGTCGACCACCAGGTGCTCATACGTGTTCGGGTAGTCTTTGACCGCGCCGAATGTCGGGAACACGAGGTTCGGCAGCCGGCCCACCTTGCCACGATAGAAGTTGCCGTAGTTGAACAACTCGGTGGGCACTTGGTTGTAGCGCGGGTCGCTGAGGTACGCAAAGTTGCCACGGGGCTGCCAACCCTGGGGATCGTTCGCGCTGGGCAACTGGCCTGGCGTCGACGTCTGCTTCACGGCCCAGGGTTCGGCGATGGAGGTCCAGTTGTTGCCGGTGGCATCGAAGTGCCGTGCCTCGCGGTAGGTGGCGCGCACCCCGAAACGGAAGTCGCGCAGCACCGGATCGTCGAACTTGAACCTGCCGTCGGCCTTCCAGGCGTACAGGTCGGCGTCCGCCTTCGACTTGGAAGGCATGACGAGATTCCAGTAGTAGTTCGCCGGATTCGCCAGGAAATCGGTCGACGTCTGATCGAACCCGATGCGCACCGGGCCCTTGCCGGAGGCGTCGATCGACATGCTGGGAACAAAGGTGCCCAACTGGATGTTGCGGTCAAAGCTGTCGTTCTTGGCGTGGACCCATTGCAAGTCGTTCTGGAACGACCAACGGTCATTGATGTCCCACTTGAAATTCCACGCCAGTTCGTGCGTCTCGGCCGACTTCTCGCTGTAGCCGCGCGACAGATTGACGGCGAGACCACCAGCCGCGAAGTTGTTCGCGCCCAGTCCGCCCGTCGGGTAGGTGTAGGTGCCGGACTGCAGCACACCATGGCTGTCGTACACGGCGTTGTCGATCACCGACTTGTAGGCGTTCTCCACCCCGGTGTACATGCCCGATTCGGTGCCCGTCTCGCGCGAAGCCGACACGAAGTAGGTCAGTGCCGACTGCATGTCGTTCTTCTTCCACTGCAGCGCGGCATAGAGCCCCGTGCGCGTGGTTTCACCGGTGTTCGTGCGCCACGAGGCCGACTTCGGAGCCCAGACGGTCTGGCCCGCGACCAGGTCGGTCCGCGGGTAATAGGCATCCAGTTGCAGGGTCTCGTTCTGGAACGACGACTGGTTGTACGCCAGATCAAAGAGCACACCCCAGCGACCGGACTCGGCGTCCCACTGGGTGGCGTACAGGCCCGAAATGCTGGGCGACGACTTTCCCGACACCTCGACGTAGTTGTCCCCGACAGACACGTAACCCTTGGGGCCCTTGAAGTCGAAGGGCAGGAGCGTGCGCAGATTCACCAGGCCGCTGACGCCACCTTCGATGAGTTCGGCGGACGGATTCTTGTAGACATCCACGCCCGCCATCAGCTCCGGCGGCACGTCGCCCCAGCTCAGTTCACGTCCTGGCCAGCCGGCAGAGAAGGACTCGCGGCCGTTCAGGTTGGAGGCGCCCCAGCTCAGGCCACGAACGCTGATGCCCGAGCCTTCCACCGAGAAATGCTCGGGATCGCCTCGTGAGCGGTTGCGGTCGATCGTCACGCCCACCAGACGCTGAAGCACCTCGGTGATCGACTTGTCGGGCAGCTTGCCGGCCTCCTCGGCCACCACCGAATCGACGATCTCTTCGGCTTCCCGCTTGATCTTCTGGGCCGACTGCAGCGCTCCGCGTTGCCCGGTCACGACCACGGTGTCCGCGGTGTCAGCCGGGGCGCTGGGTGTCGTTTGTGCGTGGACCACGCCTGCACTGAGCAAGACCGCCTGCGTGACGGCTCGAGAAATGGCCGTCTTGTGGAACTGTCTCATCTGTTGTCTCCGATTTTTTGCGTCAGGTCTGACCCGGCGGCGTCTTGAAGTGCGACCTCGGGTCGCTCGGTGGTTGGGGTGGCGACTTCGCGTCGTCTCGCAGCCCGATCAGTCCCTCGCGATGCGGTTGACCAGGTTCTCGAGATACTCCTGACGGCCCGAGACCGGTGCGACGTCCTGGTTCGTCGCGACGGCAGCCTCGGCCAGGTCTTGCAACGAGCGGCGGCCGAGCAGGATGTCCTGGCCACGCGGCGTGGCCCAGCCGGCGTATCGGCGCGTCAGCAACTGCTCGAGTTGACCGTCGACGATGAGCCGCTCGGCGGCAAGCAGGGCTTCGGCACACAGGTCCATGGCGCCGACGTGCCCGTGGAACAGGTCTTCCGGATCCAGCGACTGGCGGCGCACCTTGGCGTCGAAGTTCAACCCGCCCGACCCCAGGCCGCCGGCCTTGAGGATGTGGTACATCGCCAATGCGGTCTCCGGCAGGTTGTTGGGGAACTGGTCGGTGTCCCAGCCCAACTGTGCGTCGCCCCGGTTCATGTCGATGCTGCCGAGAATGCCCAGCGCTGCCGCGGTGGCGATCTCGTGCTCGAAGCTGTGGCCCGACAGCGTGGCGTGGTTGGCCTCGATGTTGACCTTGACTTCCTTCTCCAGGCCGTAGCGCACCAGAAAGCCATAGACCGTGGCGACGTCGAAGTCATATTGATGTTTCGAGGGCTCGCGCGGCTTGGGCTCGATCAGGATGGCACCCTTGAAGCCGATCTTGTGCTTGTGCTCGACGACCATGTTCAGGAAGCGACCCATCTGGTCGAGTTCCTGCCCGATGTTGGTGTTGAGCAGCGTCTCGTAGCCTTCACGGCCGCCCCAGAGCACGTAGTTCTCGCCGCCGAGTTCGAGCGTGGCGTTCATCGCATCGCGCACCTGCAGTGCTGCGAGCGAGAAGATCTCAGGATCCGGATTCGTTGCCGCGCCGGACATGAAGCGCCGGTGGCTGAACAGGTTGGCCGTGCCCCACAGAAGCTTCACGCCGGTGCGTTGCTGGTGTTCGCCCAGCGCCGCCACCATGCGGCGGAAGTTCTCATGGCTCTCGCGCGGCGTCGCACCTTCCGGGGCCACGTCGCGGTCATGGAAGCAGTAGTACGGCGTCCCAAGCTTGCTGAAGAAATCGAAGGCCGCCTGCGCCTTCATGGCGGCCAGTTCCATCGGACTTCCGCCTTGGAACCAAGGCCGCTCGAAGGTGGCGCCGCCGAACGGATCCAGCCCGGTCCAGACGAAGTTGTGCCAGTAGCAGACTGCAAAGCGCAGGTGGTCCTCCATGCGCTTGCCCAGAACCAGGCGGTCCTTGTCGTAGTGGCGGAAGGACAGCGGATCGGTGCTGTCCGCCCCTCGGAACTTCACTGGATCGACGGAATGGAAGTAATCGGTCATATGGTCGTTTTGGTTGGGTGGAATCTGGATGAATCGCGACGAAGCCTGGTGACCATTGGGCGACTCGACGATCGCCAAGAGCAGGCTTGCGCTACCACACGTCCACGGCCGCCGCCTACTGCACAGTGATGGGGCTGAAGACAGTGATTTCGTTGGTGAGCGTGTACGCCGGATCGGTCTTGGCCGGGACCGTGCCGTCCGCCTTGGATGCCGAGACGGTGAGGTTCATCGAATTCGGGCTGAACTCCAGCAGCCTGACCGAATGGGCCCTGAGTTCGGCGAGCGCTGCCGCCTTCGACTCGGCGGTCACGCCCCAGTCGAACATCCAACCCTCGGTCTTCGGCATGTCGGCAAGACCGCAGTTCTCCGTCACGGCGAAATTCTCAAGCTGAAGCATGTAGCCGGCCGGTGCCGCTGACTTGGGCTGGCTCAGCTGCGAAACCGTCACGAAGCATTCGCCGCCATCGGGCTTGGTCACCGCATGCGAAGTCTGGATCCTGACGAAGACCTTGGCACCCAGGGCGTACAGCTGAGGATCGAGACCGTAGGCCACGAACATCGAGGTTTCGGTCTTCAGCTCGAAGGGCAGCAAGTCATAACGATCCAGGGTCCCGTCCGGCTTGAGCACAGGCGTTCTGGGCGCGCCGATCTGGAAGCCGTAATAGGACCAGGCGATGCTGCTGTCTTCGCCCCAGTTGGAGTCGTCTGGCACCAGGGGCTTGATGTCATAGGCACCCGTGACCCWGGGCGAGAAGCCATTCAGGTCCGTGGCCATCGACACGTTGCACCAGGACGGTGTCTTTCCGCCGCACCAGCCATCCAGTGCGCTGCCCGCCGCCAGGCTCACTTCGCCGTTCTCCGCGGTGCGGCTGAGCGTCGAATTGAAGCCCGAGGCATAGAAGCGCGGATCGACCCCGATCGTGAAGCTTTCGCTGCCGCCACCGGCAATGGTCATGTCGAACTGGCAGCTTCCCTTAGCAAGCAGGCGCAGTTCACGGCCCGCGACGGCACACACCGACGGCGTGTTGGAGACATAGCTCAGCGCCTGCCCGTTGGCGTCTTTGGTACCGAGCGCAACCGTTTGAACTCCGCCCGCCGTGCTGACCACGAAGGGCGGAGCGCTGTCCACCACAATGAACGCCGTGGCGTTCAACTCGCCGTAGCTCTCGTTCGTAGGCGCCGTGACCGTGAGCTCGCACAGACCCAAGCCCTTGAGCGACAGCGTGGTACCGCTGGCCGTGCAAACCGACGGCGCATTCGATACGTAGGTCGCAGGCTGGCCGGCGTCGGTCGTGGCCGACAAGGTCACCGTCTCGCTGGTGGACTTCATCACCGCCGCAACCGGCAGCACCGCCATTTGCGCGTGCTTGAGCACGACGAAGAGCTGGCTGGTGTCGTCGGCGGCCGCCCACTGCACACCATCTTCCGTCTTGCCGCCGTCCTGGCTGGCAATGACCAGGCATTCACCCGCCGCCACGAGCGTCAACTGATCGCCCGACACCGTGCAGGTATCCGGCGTGCCCGACTTGAAAGTCACAGCCATGCCGGACGTGGCCGTCGCATGCAAGGTGGTGGGCTCGTCCAGCAGCGTGCCGCCGCCGGGGTACTGGAAATTGATCGCCTGCAAGCGACCTTCCGAGTTGCCACCACCGCTTCCACCACATGCAACCAGCAGAAGCCCGCAAGCTGCAACCACCAGGGACATGCGCCCTGCGCATCGGATTTGTCTCACGTCGTCTCCTTATATTGCCTTGCGTGGCAGGAGCGATCCGTTCAGGATGCCCTGCTGGCGCATGCCTTGCCGCCATGCTCATCCGCCCACCGCAACCGGCCGGCTGCGCCGCTTTCGAATGCTTCACGACGACCGACACGACGCCATCACGTTGAGGGTTGCAAGAATCTTAATTAACGCGTCGAACTAATTAAAACGGTGGAAACACCTACTGCCGCGGACGCGCGGGCGGTTCAAGGTTGGGGCCGTGCAAGAAGAGGTATTTCATGAGTGGCAACGCGTTGCGCAAGGTGGTGATCGTTGGCGGCGGATCTGCCGGGTGGATCACGGCGGCGCCGCTTGCGCGCATGTTGTGCGGCCCGGGCGCGCAGCCCTGCGAGG
>NZ_JBFUGE010000342.1:0-6588 GCF_056403075.1 Ideonella sp. P3_A4
GCCTTGGCCAGTGCCACGGCCTGCTCGCCCATCGCCTTGCGCGTGGCGTCGCTGATGAACGGCGATGGTGCTTCCTCGATCACCTTCTGGTGGCGACGCTGGATCGAGCATTCGCGCTCGTGCAGGTACAGCACGTTGCCATGCGCGTCACCCAGCACCTGGATCTCGATGTGGCGCGGCTCCTCGACGAACTTCTCGATGAACACGCGGTCATCGCCGAAGCTGTTGCGCGCCTCGTTGCGACACGACGAGAAGCCCTCGAAGGCTTCCTTGTCGTTGAAGGCGACGCGCAGGCCCTTGCCACCGCCGCCAGCGCTGGCCTTGATCATCACCGGGTAGCCAATGCCCTTGGCAATCTCGACAGCCTGCTCGGGCGTGCCGATCGCATCGTTGTAGCCCGGGATCGTGTTGACCTTGGCCTCGTTAGCGAGCTTCTTCGACGCGATCTTGTCGCCCATCGCGGCGATCGAATAGTGCTTCGGCCCGATGAAGACCATGCCCTCTTCTTCGACCCGCTTGGCGAAGGCTTCGTTCTCCGACAGGAAGCCGTAGCCAGGGTGGATCGCCTCGGCGCCGGTCTGCTTGGCGGCCGCGATGATCTTGTCGGCCACGAGGTACGACTCACGGCTGGGCGCCGGGCCGAGCAACACCGACTCGTCGGCCAGCTCGACGTGGCGCGCATCCTTGTCGGCCTCGGAGTAGACCGCGACAGTGGCGATGCCCATCTTCTTCGCCGTCTTGATCACGCGGCAAGCGATCTCACCTCTGTTGGCGATCAGGATCTTCTTGAACATCATGGACTCCAGTTTTCTTCTCGAATCTTTCAGAACTCACGCAGCACGAATCCGCTGACGAAGGCGAAGTACTCACGCAGCCAGGCGTTGTAGCGAACGTAGAGCGGCGTCGGCGCGCCCACGGCCTGCACGCGTGCGTAGCCGACGCGGCGCGCAATCCAGCGTGCTCGAACGGTGTGGAAGTCGCTGGTCACCACGCGCACTGGCGCGTCAACGCCGACACCGCGGCCCGCCAACAGCGGCTGACTGAACCGCAGGTTCTCATCCGTGCTGGTGCTGCGCTCCTCCTGCACGATGCGCCCAGGCGACACGCCATGAGCGCGCAGGTAGTCGCCCATCACCTGGGCTTCGCTGAGACTGCCGCGAAAGTCGACCCCGCCGCTGACGACCACCGGCACGCCGGGAAACGCAGCCGCTTGCACCAGCGCCAGGTCCAGCCGCGCGCGCAGCGTGGGCGATGGCTGGCCCCCAGGCGCGCCAGACCCGAGCACGACGATGGCGGCCGGCGCATCCTGCGTCGCGACGTCACCTGCAGCACGTGCCAGCACGAACCAAAACACCAGCACGCTGAGTGCCCACAGCACCAGCGCGACGCACCCTGCACGCCAAGCCAGGCGTCGACGCGGGTGCGCCGCCAGCCATCGCTGCACCTGCGGCCAACGCCAGCTCAGCCAGACCGTGCAGGCGCCACCCAGCACCGGCAAGATCACACCGAGGTTGAACAGCCCGCCGCTCATCAACGCCAGCGCATCAACAACCAGCAAAGTGCCGCAGGCACCCGCCAGCCAACGCCATGCAACGCCTGGCGGCTTCGATCCGATCATGCGACTCGTCATGCCGTCCACGCCTCAGAGCCTTGGCCGCTGCTGCGCCCACAGCCAGTCGCGCCACTCGGTGGCAAGCAGCATGGTGTCCGGCACCTGATGGTCCATGCCGTCGTATTCGCGCCAGTGCAGCGCCGGCGCATGCTGTGCCTTGAGCGCGGCGACCATTGCCCGGTCAGCGTCGATCGGGTTGTTGGTGTCGGCATTGCCGTGCACGACCAGCAGCGGCACATCGGCCAGCGCCGCGGCTGCGTTGCGGTCGGGCGCGATGCCCGAGAACATCACCGCGGCAGCGTAGCGGTCGTGCCGCGACTGCAACGCATGCCACGCGGTGGAAGCGCCCATCGAAAACCCCGTCACATACACGCGCGCTGGGTCGATGGGCTTTTGCGCGAGCAGCGTGTCGACGAGGGCTTGCAGCCGCGCGACGCCGGGCCCCGGCGTCGAAGCCAGTGCACCATCAGGCGCCATCGCATAGTTGGCGCTGCGCTGGCCAAATTGCGGCACCAACACATAGGCGGGGTAACGCTGCCGCAAGCCCGGCGCAGACCAGCTGAGCGCCAACGCCCCCAGCTGCGCGCGGTTGTCATTCCCCACCGCCCCCGAACCGTGCAGCACCACCACCAGCGGATAACGCTGCCCCGGCACCAGCTTCAGCGGCGGCAGCAGGCGATAAGGCAGCACGGCGCCGTCAGTAGCGACATACCGCGAAGCTTCGAAGACTTCGCGTGGCAGTGCCTTCAGCTGCGCCTCGACCGCCGCGTCAGCATGCGTGCCGGCGGGCAGCCGCTGCTGCGCCGGCAGATCGTCCGCCGCCGCCCCCATGGCCGCGCAGCCGCTGGCCAACAGGACAGCCAGACAACGAGCAGCAGTGGCCCAGCACCTCATCACAGCGGAATGTTGCCGTGCTTGCGCCACGGGTTCTCGAGCTTCTTGTCTTTGAGCATCATCAGCGAGCGGCAAACGCGTTTGCGCGTCTCGTGCGGCAGGATCACGTCGTCGATGTAGCCGCGGCTGCCGGCGACAAACGGGTTGGCGAAACGGGCCTTGTATTCGGCTTCTTTCGCGGCCAGCTTGGCCGGGTCGCCCTTGTCTTCGCGGAAGATGATCTCGACCGCGCCCTTGGCGCCCATCACCGCGATCTCGGCGTTGGGCCAGGCAAAGTTGACGTCGCCGCGCAGGTGCTTCGAGGCCATCACGTCGTAGGCACCGCCATAGGCTTTGCGCGTGATCACTGTGATCTTCGGCACCGTGCACTCGGCATACGCGTAGAGCAGCTTGGCGCCGTGCTTGATGATGCCGCCGTACTCTTGCGAGGTGCCGGGCATGAAGCCGGGCACATCGACGAAGGTGACGATCGGGATGTTGAAGGCGTCGCAGAAGCGCACGAAGCGCGCGGCCTTGATCGAGCTCTTGATGTCCAGGCAGCCGGCCAGCACCATCGGGTTGTTGGCCACCACGCCGACGGTCGCGCCTTCCATGCGGGCAAAGCCGATCACGATGTTCTGCGCGTAGTCGGGCTGGATCTCGAAGAAGTCGCCGTCGTCGACGACCTTCAGGATCAACTCCTTCATGTCGTAGGGCTTGTTGGCGTTGTCCGGCACCAGCGTGTCGAGCGACAAATCGACGCGGGTCGAGGGGTCGCCGCTCGGACGAACCGGCACTTTGTCCTTGTTGTTCAGCGGCAGGTAGTTGAAGAAGCGCCGCAGCATCAGCAGTGCCTCGACGTCGTTCTCGAACGCCAAGTCCGCCACGCCGCTGCGGCCGGTGTGGGTGATCGCGCCGCCCAGCTCTTCGGCCGTCACCTCCTCGTGCGTCACGGTCTTCACCACCTCGGGGCCGGTGACGAACATGTACGACGAGTCCTTCACCATGAAGATGAAGTCGGTCATCGCGGGCGAGTACACCGCGCCGCCGGCGCACGGGCCCATGATCATCGAGATCTGCGGGATCACACCGGAGGCCAGCACGTTCTTCTGGAACACGTCGGCGTAACCACCCAGTGACGCGACACCCTCTTGAATACGTGCACCGCCCGAATCGTTCAGGCCGATCACCGGTGCGCCGACCTTCATCGCCTGGTCCATCACCTTGCAGATCTTCTCGGCGTGGGCTTCGCTCAAGGCGCCACCGAAGACCGTGAAGTCCTGGCTGAAGACGAAGACGAGGCGGCCGTTGATCATGCCGTAGCCGGTGACCACGCCGTCGCCTGGGATCTTGTTGTCGGCCATGCCGAAATCGGCGCAGCGGTGCTCGACGAACATGTCCCACTCTTCGAAGCTGCCTTCGTCCAGCAGCAGTTCGAGCCGCTCGCGCGCCGTCAGCTTGCCTTTCGCGTGCTGGGCCGCAATGCGCTTCTCGCCGCCGCCCAGTCGCGCCTTGGCGCGTTTTTCTTCGAGCATCTGAAGGATGTCGTGCATGGTCGAAAGTTCTCCTCGGAAACTATTGAAAGAGGTCGAGCAGGCGGCGCGCGGCGACCGATGCGGCAAGCGTGCCTTCACGCACCTCGGCGCGCAAACCTGCCAATTGCTCGCGCACGGCTGGATGGGCGCGGAAGCGGCTCTTCAGGCCGGCGTCGATGCGCTCCCACATCCAGGCTTCGTCCTGTACGTGGCGGCGTTTTTCCAGCCGCCCGCTGCTGGACTGAACCTGTCGGTAGTCGCTGACGGTCTGCCAGAACTCGGCCAGACCGGTGGACTTCAGCGCGCTCAGCTGAATGACCTTCGGGTGCCACACCGTTGCATCGTGATGGCCATGGTCCGCGTGGCCGTGCTGGCCGAACAGTCGCAGCGCTGAGGTGATCTGCGCCCTCGCCCGCGTTGCCGCGGCTTCGTCGATGTCGGCCTTGTTGATCACCACCAGGTCGGCCAGCTCCATCACGCCCTTCTTGATCGCCTGCAGGTCGTCGCCGGCATTGGGCAACTGCATCAGCACGAACATGTCGGTCATGCCGGAGACTGCGGTTTCGCTCTGACCGACGCCGACCGTCTCGACGATCACGATGTCGTAGCCAGCCGCTTCGCAAACCAGCAGGCTCTCGCGCGTGCGCTCGGCCACGCCGCCCAAGGTGCCACTCGACGGGCTGGGGCGGATGTAGGCCGACTCGTGAACCGACAGATGCTCCATGCGCGTCTTGTCGCCCAGGATCGAACCACCCGAGACGCTGGACGATGGATCGACGGCGAGCACCGCGACGCGGTGGCCTTGGCCGATCAGGTGCAAACCCAGCGCCTCGATGAAGGTGCTCTTGCCGACACCAGGCACGCCCGAGATGCCGAGCCGGAACGAGCGGCCCGCCGACGGCAGCAGCGCGTTCAGCAACTCGTCGGCCCGCAGCCGGTGATCGGCACGTGTTGATTCGAGCAGCGTGATGGTCTTGGCAATTGCACGCCGGCGCGGCGCCGCGTCACCATGCAGCAGTTGTTCCAGCAGCGTCTGGTCGCTCTCGGGCAAGCTCATGTCACCGCGCCGCCCGCAGGTAAAACCAGTCCCACTCGCCTTCGGCCTGCAGCTCGAAGCCGTGACGCTGGTAGAAGCGGTTCGCGTCGCTGTGCTTGAGCGCCGTCACCGACACCGGCTGGTGCGCCGCATCTGCCTCGGCCAACACCTGCGCCATCACCCAAGAGCCGATCCCTTCGCCCTGTGTGCTCGGGTGGACGTAGAGGTGGTCGAGTTGCCAGCCGTCTTCGCGCGGCACGACGACGACGAAGCCGACCAGCTCACCGCCACGCAGGATGTGGCGGGTGTGCGCAGGCTGGTAGCCGCGCGACAGGCGCTCGCGTGCGCGTTGCGGGTCGAAACGGCCCAGCCGCTCCAGGCTCTCGCGCATCGCGGCCAAGCGCAGCGACAGCAGCGCTTCAAAATCGCCGTCGCCCGCGGGCTTCAGCGTCAGTTCGGGCTGTTCAGTAGATGGCGGCATCGGCGTGCTCAGGCCACGCCCTGCGCATTGCGAATCTGTTCCAGCACGTCCTTCGCGCTGGCCGGGATCGGAGTGCCGGGGCCGTAGATGCCCTTCACGCCGGCTTCGTAAAGGAAGCGGTAGTCCTGCTGCGGGATCACGCCGCCGACGAAGACGATGATGTCATCGGCGCCCTGTTTCTTCAGCTCGGCGATGATCGCCGGCACCAGCGTCTTGTGGCCAGCGGCGAGCGTAGAGATGCCCACGGCATGCACATCGTTCTCGATCGCCTGACGCGCGCACTCTTCGGGCGTCTGGAACAGTGGGCCCATGTCGACGTCGAAGCCCAGGTCGGCAAACGCCGTGGCCACCACCTTGGCGCCACGGTCGTGGCCGTCTTGCCCGAGCTTCGCGATCATCACGCGCGGGCGGCGGCCGGCGGCATCGGCAAAGGCCGCGATCTCGCCCTGCAGCTTTTCCCAACCTTCGGCGGAGTCGTAGGCAGCAGCGTACACACCAGTCACCTTTTGAATGTCGGCGCGGTGGCGGCCGTAGACCACCTCCAGCGCGTCGCTCACCTCGCCCACGGTCGCCCGCAGGCGKATGGCCTGGATGCTCAGGTCCAGCAGGTTACCTTGGCCGGACTGGGCCGCCTTGGTCAACGAAGCCAGCGCGCCCTGGACCTTGGCGGTATCGCGCTTCGCCTTGATTTCCTGAAGGCGTGCGACCTGCTGATCGCGCACCATCACGTTGTCGACCTCAAGGATGTCGACCGGGTCTTCCTTGGCCAGCTTGTACTTGTTGACACCGACGATCACATCTTTGCCGCTGTCGATGCGGGCCTGCTTCTCGGCCGCGCTGGCCTCGATCTTCAGCTTGGCCCAGCCGGAATCCACCGCCTTGGTCATGCCGCCCATCGCCTCGACCTCTTCGATGATGGACCAGGCTTTGTCGGCCATCTCCTGCGTCAGGCTTTCCATCAGGTACGAGCCGGCCCACGGGTCGACCACGTTGGTGATGTGCGTCTCTTCCTGGATGATCAGCTGCGTGTTGCGCGCAATGCGTGAGCTGA
>NZ_JBFUGE010000343.1:0-6585 GCF_056403075.1 Ideonella sp. P3_A4
GATGATGAACAACCAGGCGGTCGCGACGAAGGTCAGCAGCGCGACGACCAGCACCAGCCTGCGGTGGCCGAGCGCCTTGTCCAGCGTGCGGCTGTAGGCGCCCAGCAGCGCGTTGAAGCCGCGCTCGAAGACCCGCACCAGCGGGCCGGGGCGCTTCTTGTGCTCTTCGTCGGTCAGGAAACGGCTGGCCAGCATCGGCACCAGCGTCAGCGAAACAAACGCCGAGACAACGATCGCCAGGCCGACGATGACCGCGAACTCGTGGAACAGCAGGCCGATCACGCCCGGCATGAAGAAGATCGGAATGAACACCGCCACCAGCGAGGTCGAGATCGAGATGATCGTGAAGCCCACCTCGCGCGAGCCGCGCAGCGCTGCCTGGAACGGGCGCTCGCCGGCCTCGACGTGGCGCACGATGTTCTCCAGCATCACGATCGCGTCGTCGACGACCAGGCCGACAGCCAGCGTCAACCCCAGCAGCGAGATGTTGTCGAGGCTGTAGTTCAGGCCCCAGAGCAGGGCGACGGCACCAACCAGCGACACCGGCAGCGACAGCGTCGGGATGGCCGTGGCCACGAAGCGGCGCAGGAACAGGAAGATCACCATCACGACCAGCGCGATCGTGCCCAGGAGGGTGAGCGTCACGTCGTGCAGCGCATCGCGGATCGAGATCGAGCGGTCGTTGACGGCGGTGATGTTCACCGACTGGGGCAGCTCTTTCTTCAGCTCGGGCAGCGCGGCGCGCACCGCGTCCACCACCTTCACCGTGTTCGCGCCGGGTTGGCGGAACACCGCGACCGAGATCGACGGATCACCGTTCAGCGTGGCCCAGGTCTTGAGCGACTCGATGCTGTCTTCGACTGCGGCCACGTCTTTCAGCCGCACGCTGTTGCCGGCGCGGGTGGCGACGATCAGCTCGGCGAACTCGGCCGCGTTGCGCAGCTGCCGGTTGGCCTGCAGCGTCAGCGTCTGGCGCGAGCCTTCGAGCGTGCCGACAGGGGTGTTGACGTTGGCGGCGCGCAGAGCGGCGCTCAGCTCGTCCAGCCCGATGTTGCGGGCGGCGAGCGCCTCGGGGTTCACGCGCACCCGCACCGCGAAACGCTTGGCGCCGAAGATGTTGATCTGCGCAACGCCGTCGATGGTCGACAGCGCCGGCGTGATCAGGTGCTCGGCAAAGTCTTGCAGCTCGGTCGGTGCGAGAGACGGTGAGGTGAGAGCGATGAACAGCACCGGCGAGTCGGCCGGGTTGACCTTGCGGTAAGACGGCGGCGAGGTCATGTCCTGCGGCAGCCCGCGCTGGGCGCGCAGCAGCGCGGCCTGCACGTCGACCGAGGCCGCGTCGATGTCGCGGCCCTCTTCGAACTCCAGCGTCAGCGAGGTGTTGCCCAGCGTGCTGGAAGAGCTGATGGTCTTCAGCCCCGGGATGGTCTGGAACTGCTTTTCCAGCGGCAGTGCCACCGAGGTGGCCATCGTTTCCGGACTCGCGCCCGGCAGCCCCGCGCCCACGTTGATGACCGGCGTGTCATAGCTCGGCAGTGCCGCGATCGGGATGCTGCGGTAGGCGATGACGCCGGCCAGCACGATGGCTGCGTTCAGCAGCACCGTCATCACCGGGCGGCGGATGAACAGTTCGGACAGGTTCATGGTGCCGATGCCTTCTTGCGGGGCGCCGAGGCGGCGCCGGACGCGGCCGCCGCGCCTTCGCGCGGCCGCTCTGTCACGCTGGCGCCGGGGCGCAGGTTCTGCCGGCCGTCGAGCACGATCTTGTCGCCCGCTTGCACGCCGGTGACCGCGGCGTCGTCGCCCTCGGCATGCACCAGCTGCACAGGCTTGGCCTGGGCCTTGCCGTCTTGCACGACGTAGACGATGTTGCCGCGCGCGCTTTGGATGATCGCGGCCTGCGGCACGATCACTGCGTCCTTCAAGGTGCGGGCCGTCATCGCGATGTTGACGAACGCGCCCGGCCACAGCTTGTCGCCGGCGTTGTCGAACACCGCCTTGACCTTCACCGTGCCCGAGGCCGGGTCGACCAGGTTGTCGACGAACTTCAGCCGGCCTTCAAGCTTGCCGGCGCCTTCCGGCAGCGTGGCACTGACGGCTGCACCGCCACCGGGCAGTGCGGCCAGCGCGTCAGCCAAGTGGCGCTGCGGCAGGCTGAACGCCACGGCGATCGGGTCGAGTTGGGTGATGGTGACCAGCGTGGTCGTGTTGGCCTGCACCGCGCTGCCCGGGTAGACGGTGATCGTGCCGACGCGGCCGGCGCTGGGCGCGGTGACGCGCGCATAACCCAGCGCCACGCGGGCGGCGGTCAGCGCTGCGCGGTCAGAGGCCACCAGCGCGGTCTGCGCGTCGACCAGGGCCTGGTTCGCGTCGACCGCGCCTTGCGAGATGAAGTTCTGCGCCAGCAGCTCGCGGCTGCGCGTCAGCTGGCGTTGCGCGTCGGCTTGCGCGGCCTGGTCGCGCGCGACCTGGGCCTGGGCCTGGGCGACCTTGGCTTCGTCGGTGCGCGAGTCGAGCGTGAACAGCAGCTCGCCGGACTTGACGAACTGCCCTTCGCGGATGTGCACCTTGGACACCACGCTGGTCAGCTGCGGCCGCATGTCCACGCTGGACAGCGGCGTCACGGTGCCGGTGGCCGTCAGCTCGACCGCGAGGTCGCGCTTGGCGGCCGTCACGGTGGTCACGCCCACCGGCGGGCCCGAGGCGGCGGCGGCCGGGCCGGAAGCGGCGCCCGACGCGGCTGAGGCACCACCCGCGGCGTCAGCGCCTTTGTTGCAGGCGGACAGGGTGGCCGCGACGAGAGAAGACAGTACAAGGGCGCGGCAAAGCGGGGCGAGCCTGGTCATGGATGATCGGTCGTTGGAGTTGTCGTCAAGAAATCTATGGCGAGTTGGGTGCAGCAAAGACTTGCCGCAGCACGGCCAGCCCGGCACCCAGCATGCGCAGCTCTTCAGCGCTTCGAGTGGCCAGCACCTGTGCCAGTTCAGCTCGTGCGCCCAGGCGGATCTGCGCCAGTTGCGCGGCGCCGGCTTCGGTGAGGTGCAGCTGCGAGCGGCGCCTGTCGTCGGCGGCGGTGCGGGGCTCGACGGCGCCGGCGCGTGCCAGGCGGTCGACCATGGTTGATGCGGTGGGCAGCGCCACGCCCAGAAAGGCGGCCACCGCGCTGATCGAGGCGCCGGGTTGCTGGCCGATGAATTGGAGGCAGCGGAACTGCGGCACCGAGAGCTGGTCGCCGACATGGTTGCGCATCGCATTGCGCAGTGCGTCCATCACCGCCGGGATCACTTCTAACACCTCGGAGGCGCTGTCACCCGCTGAGACTTTGGGAGCGGGGGTGGGGCGCTTGGATGGCATTGCTTAGCTGGGCTAACCAACGGACGAGCGTACCACCGCGGCGTGACCGCTTGTTACCTAACCGGGCGGATTTACGCGGCAGAAACGGTCGTGGCCTGGTGGCCTCGCTGGCCGGTCAGGCCGCGACGCCGACGCGGTTGCGGCCTTCGCGCTTGGCGGCGAGCAACAGGTCGTCGGCTGCCTTCAGCAGCGCGTCAGGCGAGGTGGACGCGATGGAGGTGTCGGCCACGCCGGCGGAAAAGCTCAAGCCCTGCAACGAGATGCCGCCCAGGTCGAACGCCTGGGTACGCCAGCGCCGCAGCAGCGCCTGCACCTTGCGGCGGGCATCGGCCGCGTCGGTGCGCGGCATCAGCAGGCAGAACTCTTCGCCGCCGTAGCGGCAAGCCACATCGCTGCGCCGGCACTGCGCAGCCAGCAGCTCACCAAAAGCGGCGAGCAAGCGGTCGCCGGCGGCGTGGCCGTGCTCGTCGTTGACGTGCTTGAAGTGGTCCAGGTCGATGATCGCCAGTGCCATCGTGTGCGACTCGCGCTGGGCCAAAGCGAACAGCGTCGGCAGTGCGTCGTTGAGGTGGCGGCGGTTGAACAGGCCGGTCAGCGGGTCGTGCGTGGCCTGCAGCACCAGCGCTTGCTGCAGCGATTCGACCTCGTCGATCTTGCGTTGCAGCGCGCCGTTGGCCTCGGCCAGTTCGGCGCGGGCGCGTTCGAGGCTGCGGCGATGCGCGTCGTTCTCGTCCAGCCGGTGCTGCAGGCGCAGCAGCTCGGTCTGCAAGGCGGCGGCCTGGTAGCGCGCCAGCGAGGCCATCTGGGTCTGCAGGCGGTACAGGCGTTGGCATTGGCGCAGCGCAGCCAGCGAGCGGGCTGCGTCGCCACACACCTCGTGCGCTTCGCTGAGCACGGCAAAGAACTGGGCCCGCATGCGCACGCTCAAGCCGCCGGTGTGGTCGCTGGCGGCGGCGGGTTCGGCCGGCAACAGCGCCGCCAGCGCTTCCGCGGGGCGGCCTTGAGCGAGGGCGAGCAACGCAGTGGCGGTGTAGCGCTCCAGGCGCTCTTCGGGCAGCAGCGCGTCGCCCAGCGCCCATGATTGATCGACCAACCGGGCGCCGAGCTCGAGGTCGCCCGCGCGGACGGCGGCGATGGCCAGCGTCTCGAAGTGCGCGGCCATGCGACCGCGGCCGCTCGCGTCGGCCGGCATTGCCAGCAGCGCGTGGACATCGGGCATCGCATCCGCGGCGCGGCCGAGCTCGGTCAGGCCGATCACCCGGTTGATCCACAGCACGCTCTGCAGCCGTGCGTTCTTCAGCGCACCACCGCGCGCCAGCCCTTGCGCCACGTGCAGCAGCGAGTGTTCGTAGTCGCCGATCTGCAGCAGCTCGTGCGCGAGGTTGCAATGCAGCACGGTGTCGAAGCCACGGCCGCTGCGCGGGCCGGCGTGGCGCAGCGCCTCGAACATGTAGGCAAAGGCCTGCGCAGAGTCGCCGCGGGCCGAGTAGCAGCCGGCCACCGCGTTCAGCAGCACGCCCAGCTGCTCGTGCTTGAGCACATGCACGCCGCGGTCGCGCAGCGGCAGCGCCATGTCCAGCGCCTCTTGCGCGCGGCCTTGGCGCCACAGCGAGCGGACCATGCCGGCGCCGGCGATCAGGTGGCCGGGGCGGTCGCCGACCTGGTCGAAGCAGGCCTGGGCGCGGCGCAGTTCCTCGGCCGCCTCGACGGCCGTGGCGTAGTACAGCAGGTGAAAGCCCAGCGCCAGCCGGCCCCAGCCTTCGGCCGCGGTGTCGGACGCGCGCTGGGCGGACTCGACCGCCCGCTCGGCCAGCGAGCGGGCCAACGCCGAATCAACATGCAGCGCATTCCATGCGCGGCGGGCCAGGCGCATGGCAGGGGAAGGTGGCGGGAGCTTGGTCGCCATCAGGAAAGGGGGCATGGACGAGGACCTACGACGCCACGACGGTCTCGACCAGCTCGTGCCGGCCGATCGGCGAGGCCGTGCCATCGCGCCACTCGGTCAACTGGTAGCCGTTGGTGTAGACCACCGTGCCATTGGCGCGCAGGTCGAACGAGGCCACATGCTTGGCCAAGGACTGCCAGCTGCCGCCGTGCGTGCGGCGCACCAGCTCCCATGAGCCGGGCACCAGGTTGCCGGCGTGCTGCGGGTCGTCGCGCACCTTGCGCAGCTCGATCATGCGGCCATGCAGCCACAGGCGGCCCAGGTCCTGGTCGAGCTCGGGTGTGCGCGGGCCGCCGGCCGAGCGCAGAGGCTCTTTGCCATAGACGGTAGAGAAGAAATTCAGATAACCAAAGACGGCTTTCAGCAGGCGCACCGGCATCATCACCGTGTCGACCAGCGCACCGCCGGCCCGCTCGTGGGCCGGCTTTTCGACCGGACGGCGGATGGCGTAGAGCGTGCCGTCGGCGGCCATCTTCGGCGCGACGAAATCATGCTGCTTGTCGTCGACCAGTGTCTCGAGCTGGCCGCTCTTGTAATCGAGCCGGCACAGCGTCGCGTGGGCGACAGCAGCCAGGTGCCCATGCTGCGGGTGGCGGGCCACGCCGCTGCTCTGGTAGACCAGGGCCGACGAAGCCCCGGGCACCATCGCGGGGGCCGCGTCGATGCAGTCGCCGCCGGTGACGGCACCCTTGAGTGTGCCTTCCTCGTCGTAGACCTCGAGCTGCGCGGTGCCGTCAGACAGGCCGATCGCCAGCACCAGGTGCTTGTGGCTGGGGTTGTAGGTCAGGCCGTGTACGGCGATGCCGCTGCGGTGGAACAGCCGCACCTCGCGGTCTTCGTCCAGGTGCAGGCGGAACAGGCCGGTCGATTCGCCGACGCGCAGCACGTAGTACAGGGTCTGCTCGTCGGGGCCGAAGGCGGCGTGCAGATAGCGCGGCGGCGCCATCGGGCCCGACTGCTGCGAGCCCCACAGGGTATTTCCGGGGATCACGCCGGTCTGCTCACGCGGCGCGTGCTTCCACGAGGTATTGCGGCGGCTGCGCTCATCGCGCTCGATCACCTCGCGCGCGAAGGCCGAGCTGATCTGCCGCGGCGGCTGGCCGTCGCGGTGCAACCACAACTCTCCCTTGGCGATGGCCAGTGTCTGCATTCTTCCCTCCTGCGCGCATTCGGGTGCGATGGTAGCCGCCCGGGAACTGGATAATCGGCCCACCCCTTCATCTGCCCCGCCATGCTCGAGACGCCCGAGGACCGACCTCGCACGCAAGATCCGCCCCAGGCAGACG
>NZ_JBFUGE010000344.1:0-6573 GCF_056403075.1 Ideonella sp. P3_A4
AGGCTGGCATCCGGTTCAAGGTCGTCGATCTCTTCGACTTTGTGATCACGCTGCTGGAAGAGCGAAATCTTCTGGACAAGGCCTTGGCCAAGCAGATGAAAGAGGGCGATGAGGCGGTGCTCAGGTCACTTCGGCCGATCCTGAAGGAAGACAAGTTGGCCGCGCGCCTCGTCGAGGTCGCTGGCATCCAAGAACTGGACCTGCTGCTCGTCAAGGGCGTTGGCGCGGTCTATCCGATGCTGCGCACCCATACGCTCTTGTCGGCACTGCATCCGCACATGCACGACAAACCACTGGTGATGTTCTACCCAGGCCGCTACGACGGCCAATCGCTGAGGTTGTTCAGCGAGCTTACAGACGACAACTACTACCGGGCTTTCAGCCTGGTCTCGTGATCAAGGGAGACACATGAAGATCAATGAACTGTTCGTCAAGCCGATCAATCGCCCCATCAACGGCGTCATCAAGGCCGATCAACGTGACGACGAGAGCGTCTGGCAGGAACTCGACGAGTACGTCACCACCAAGCAGGTGACGGACTACCTGCGGCGCTTCTTCGACGCCTACCTGGCCACGGTCGACCACCCGAATGACCCCACCATAACCGCGCGCATGGGCGTATGGGTGTCGGGCTTCTTCGGCTCGGGCAAGTCGCACTTCATCAAGATCCTGTCGTACCTGCTCTCCAACCTCGAGGCGACCAACTCACTTACCGGTGAACATCGGCGCTCGTCGCAGTTCTTCGAGTCGAAGATCAAGGACCCACTGCTCATCGGCGATGTTCGCCGCGCCGTGGCCGGCAAGACCGACGTCATCCTCTTCAACATCGACTCCAAGGCCGATGCCAAGAGCGACCGCGACGCCATCCTGCAGGTCTTCCTGCGCGTCTTCAATGAGATGCAGGGCCTGTCGGGCGATGCGCCGCACGTCGCGCACATGGAGCGGCACCTCATCTCGAAGGGCAGCTTTGAGGCGTTCAAGGCGGCCTTCAAGGCCTCCAACGGCAGCGAGTGGGATTCTGAGCGCGACGCGGTGGACTTCCTGCGTGACGACGTCATCGCCGGCCTGAGCGCTGCGCTGAAGATGTCGGCCGAGTCCGCTGGAAAGTGGTTTGACGATGCGCGCGACACCTACCGCATCAACATCGAAGGCTTCGCCGACCTGGTACGCGCCTACCTGGACGCCAAGGGCTCCGGCAACCGCATAGTGTTCCTGGTCGACGAGGTGGGCCAATTCATCGGCAAGAACACCCAGCTGATGCTGAACCTGCAGACCATTACCGAAGAACTCGGTGTGCGTTGTAAGGGCCGCGCCTGGGTCATCGTCACCAGTCAGGAAGACATCGACGCCACGTTGGGCGAAGCCAACCAGGCCCGCACGAACGACTTCTCCAAGATCACAGGCCGCTTCCATACGCGCCTGTCGCTGTCCAGCTCGAACACCGACGAAGTGATCTCGCAGCGCCTGCTTGAGAAGACCCCCGAGGCTAAGGCGGCGCTGGCCGCCGTGTGGAAGGCCAAGGGCGACATCATCAACAACCAGCTCTCGTTTGCCGACCACGCGGTTGCCTTCCGGCGCTTCAAGGACGCAGACGACTACGCCGCGCACTACCCGTTTGCGCCGTACCAGTTCCAACTGCTGCAGAAGGTCTTCGAGTCCATCCGCAAGGTGGGCGCCACCGGCCGCCACCTGGCGCGGGGTGAGCGGTCAATGCTCGATGCGTTCCAGACCGCTGCCGTGGGCAACGGCGACAAGGACATCGACGCGTTCGTCCCGCTGTACGACTTCTACCCCTCCATCGAGAGCTTCCTCGATTCATCCGTCAAACGTGCCATCGACCAGGCCGGTGAGAACCCGGCACTAGAGCCATGGGACATCAAGCTGTTGCGGGCGCTGTTCCTGATCCGCTATGCCGATGCCGTCAAGGCCACCGTGGACAACCTGGCCACCCTTTCCCTCGATCGGGTGGACGCCGACAAGCTGGCCTTGAAGCGCCAGATCCAGGAGAGTCTGGCCCGGCTGGAGCGGCAGAACCTCGTCAGCCGCAACGGCGACCTGTGGTTCTTCCTCACCAACGAAGAGCGTGACGTGTCGCAAGAGATCAAGTCGGTCGACATCTCGTCGGCCGAGGTCTCGCGCCTGGTGTCCGAGCTGGTGTTCGACGAAGTATTGAGCGGCCAAACCAAGGTGCGCCACCGCGACACCAAGACCGATTACGAATTCAATCGCTTGCTCGACGGCGCGCCGTGGCGCCAGGCCAACCAGCAGCTGACGCTGGAAGTGCTGTCACCCGTCGGCGGTGACTACGAGCAGATGACTGAGGCCAAGTGCATCGGCCGCAGCGCCGAGGGCGCCGGCCGCGCCATCCTGCGCATGGCCAACGATGCCCGGGTGGACGTGGAGCTGCGCACCTACGTGCAGATCGAGAAGTACATCAGCGGCCCGAAGACGGATGCGGCCACGCCGTCGCTCAAGCGCATCCTGCTGGACCGCAAAGACGAGAACCGCGAGCGCAAGACCCGCATCCTGGCGCAGCTGTCCGATCTGCTGAGCCGCGGCGACTTCTACGCCCTGGGCCAGAAGCTGACGCTGAAGCCGCAGGGCCCCTCGGTGATCCTGGATGAGGCGCTGAACTACCTCGTCTCCAACACCTACTCCAAGCTCGGCTACATCAAGGTGCGCCAGGCCGACCCAGCGGCCGAGATCCGCGCCGTGCTGGCGTCTGACACTCACGGCCAATACAAGATCGCGCTTGACGGCGAAGACGGCAATGCCCTCGCCATCGGCGAGATGCGCCAGTACCTCACCGTTGCGGCCGGCACCAGCCGCGTGCTGCTGTCCGACGTGGTGGACCGCTTTGCCGGTGCGCCGTGGGGCTGGCGGCCCGAGCTGGAAACGGTGCTGCTGATCGCCCGCCTGTTCATGGCCGGCGAGATCAAGCTGGTGATGGAAGGCTCTGATCTTGACCCCAAGTCTGCGGCCGAGCCGCTGACCAAGGCTGCACGCTTCAAGCAGGTGTCCATCCTCAAGCGAAAGACGGCGGATGCTGGCACCCGCGCCAAGGCCCGCGACCTGCATCGCGAGATCTTTTCGCTGCAACCGCCGGACGACGWAGACGGCCTCGTGGCCGCCTTCTGCGACAACCTGGACCAACGCAAGGCCGACCTGGAACGCGCCAAGCTCAAGGCCGAGCAGAAGCACTACCCGGGCGCCACGGAGGTAGCCAAAGCCCTGCAGGCGATTGACCGGCAACTGGCGATCCGCGACCCCTTCGAGTTTCTGAACGCCATGCTGTCGTCGCGTGACGACTGGCTGGACCTGGCCGAAGACACGCACGACGTGCTGAGCTTCTACAAGACGCAGGCCCCTGTCTGGGCGCGCATGCTCGATGGGCTGGTCAGCTTTGCCRACAACCGTGAAGCGCTGGTCAAGGACACAGCATCGGCCCAGCCTCTGGCCGACCTGGAGGCTATCCGCGGCAGTCCCAGGCCGTACTCCCAGGTCAATCGCATCGAAGGCCTGCTCACCGCGGTAGAGAAGGTCAACGAAGCTCTGGCCAGCGAGCGGCGCGAGAAGGCGCTGCTCTCCATCGACGCGAAGATCAAGGAAGCTACCCAGGCCCTGGACGACGCCCAGGCCGAGCCCACTGTGCGCAATGCGGCGCTCCGTCCGTTGCAAGAGCTGAAAGCGCAGTTAGCGGGCCTGGTGAGCATCCCGCGCATCATGTTTTTGCAGCAGCGTGCGGGTGAGTTGCTGGAYGAGGCGATGGACAAGATCGCCGCGGGCGTCGCTGCGGCGGCCAAGGCCAAGGCCGCAGTTAAGCCAGCGCCACCTGCCACGACTGGCGATGCGCCGACGCCCCCGCCACCGCCTGCGCCGCCGGCCGCCAAGCCGATCCGCGTGGTGCGCACCGCGGACCTGAACGCCAAGACCTACCTGGAATCCGAGCAAGACGTGGACGACTACGTGGCCAAGCTGCGCGCCGAGCTGATGGCCGCCATCGCAGCCGGTCATCGCGCCCGCATCCAGTAAGCGCCGCGCACGAGCAAAACAAGAGCAAGACCAAGACCGACCCCCAGGGACAGACATGAACAAGGCCAACCTCAAAAGCTACGCCCCCAAGGCCCGGCTGGACTTCATCAAGGCGGTGACCGAGCGCGCCAACGTGTTGGGCATCTCGGCCGCCGGCGTGGTACCTGCCGAAGTGCGGGGCGACGTGGCCCTGATCGATGGCCGCGAGTGGCCTGCCAAGGTGGCCGGCCAGCGCGACGAACTCATTGCCCGCATCAAGCGACATGGCTTCGAGCAAACCATGGACGAGGTGGCCTACACCTGGTTCAACCGCTTCGCGGCGCTGCGCTACATGGAGATCCACGACTACCTGGGTCACGGCTGGCGTGTCCTGTCCAGCCGTGACGGTGGCTTGCCGGAGATCCTGCGCCATTCCAGCGAGGTAACGTTGCCGGGCCTGAACGCCGACCGTGCGCGCGAGATGCAACTGGCCGGCAACCAAGACAACGAGCTCTACAAGCTGCTGCTGGTGGCCCAGTGCAATGAGCTTTCGCGGGTGATGCCCTTCCTGTTCGAGCGCATCGACGACGAGACCGAGCTGCTGCTGCCCGAAAACTTGCTGCGCACCGACTCCATCGTGGCCAAGCTCGTGGAGCAAGTGCCCGAAGAAGACTGGCAAGAAATCGAGGTCATCGGCTGGCTGTACCAGTTCTACATCAGCGAGAAGAAGGATCAGGTCATTGGCAAGGTCGTGAAGAGCGAGGACATCCCTGCCGCCACTCAGCTGTTCACGCCCAACTGGATCGTGCAGTACCTGGTGCAAAACAGCGTCGGCCGGTTGTGGCTGATGGCCAGCCCGACCAGCACGCTGGCCAGCCAGTGGCCGTGCTACATCCAGCCGGCCGAGCAAACGCGGGAGGTGCAGGCGCAGCTGGACGCACTGATCCAGACGAGGATCCGAGAGGACGGCGAGACCCTCAATCCCGAAACCATCACAGTGCTCGACCCGGCCTGCGGCAGCGGGCACATTCTTGTGGTGGCGTATGACGTGCTGAAGGCCATTTACCTAGAGCGCGGATACCAACCTAGGGCGATCCCACGACTGATCCTGGAACGAAACCTGTTTGGCATGGATATTGACGACCGTGCCGCGCAGTTGGCCGCATTTGCGTTGCTGATGAAGGCACGCGCCGACGACCGTCGCCTATTCACTGAGGTCCCCAAGCTCAACATATTGAGTCTCCAGGAGGGTAAGGGACTTGACCTCGATGAACTCGCAACTCACCTCGGCCCGTATGGCCTGCAACGCGCCCCACTCAAGAACCTACTTGATACTTTCGAGCACGCAAAAACGTTCGGCTCATTAATTCAGATTTCCGAGGAGCTCAAAGCCTCGATATCTGCGATTGGTGAGGGGCTGAAGCGCGCGCTCGATGAGGGCGACATGTACGCGCAACAGGCAGCTACGGATCTATTCAACTTGGTCGAGCAGGCGGCACTTCTAGCGAAAAACTTCGACTCGGTCATTGCCAATCCTCCGTATATGGGAAGTAAAGGCATGAATCCGATCATGCTGCAGTTTGTTTCCAGGACCTACGCTGACGAGAAGAGCGACCTTTACGCCTGCTTTATTTCGAGGTGCTCTGCCTTCGCCAAGTCAGGTGGCTTCTCCGCCTTGGTTGCGCTCCACAATTGGATGTTCTATACAACATGTGGAGAGATGCGGCGAAAACTCATATCGCAATCAAGAATAGACAGTCTCGTGCAGATCGGATTCAACAGTTTTCCAACGTTGAATAGCAAGGTGGCGTTGGCTGCTGCGTTTTCTAGCCAGAAGTGGGTGTTGCCTGGATTTAAAGCAAAGTATTTTGACTGCAATAAGGCGTCACCATCGGCCGACAAGGAGTCTGTGTTTAACGAACTCCGGGCGAAAGAGAGCTACTACATTCGAACCAGTGCAAGCTTCGGCGAGCTGCCGGGTTCGCCAATATCGTACTGGACGTCGCTCCAAACACGCCGCGTGTTCGCAAACTCGATTCCGATTGCAGATGTCGCGAGGGCCCGACAGGGCTTGTCGACATCGAACAACGAGAAGTTTGTTCGTGCTTGGCACGAAGTTTCCCTGCCGACTATCGATTTCACCAAATCGAGTCCAACCTCAGACTGGCGCTCCGAGGCGCGATGGGTGCCGTACAACAAGGGAGGGTTGATTCGACGATGGTACGGGAACAATGAGTTTGTAGTTGACTGGGAAGACAATGGCAAAACAATCAAGTCCTTGATTCCAAAGGCCGTAGTTCGAAATGAGTCTGCCTATTTCAAGAAGTCTATTACTTGGTCTGACATAACAATTGAGAATGCTTTTCGGCTACAGGACTCCGGATTTATCTTCGCGAATTCCGCGCACTCCGCCTTCTGTACGAATGAGGCCGACTACCTCACTGTCCTGGGCATACTAAATTCGCCTGTTGTGAACCATTTCATCAATGCTTTGAGTCAATCGCTGCATTTCGATGTTGGGTACTACAACATGCTGCCATTTCCTGGGGGGGGCGACAGCAC
>NZ_JBFUGE010000345.1:0-6522 GCF_056403075.1 Ideonella sp. P3_A4
TCAAGTGGCGTGCGTGGATCCGGCTCTGCCGGTCCGCCGCGCGAGCCCCCTTGGGGGGCAGCCCCCGGAAGGGGGCGTGGGGGCCCAAATTGGCAAGGTTGTTGTTGAAGTGCATAGTCCGCGAGGACAAGGAGACAGACGAATGATGAAGACCACGATCACTGCGCTCGCCCTGGCTGCCAGCGCTGCCGTCGCCCATGCCGGCGAAATCGAAGTGCTGCACTGGTGGACGTCGGGCGGCGAGGCCAAGGCGGCCACCGCGCTGAAGCTGTCGCTGCAGAAGAGCGGCCACCGTTGGCGCGATTTCGCGGTCGCCGGCGGCGGCGGCGATTCGGCGATGACGGTGCTGAAATCGCGCGTGGTGTCGGGCAACGCCCCGTCGGCCGCGCAGATCAAGGGCCCGTCGATCCAGGAATGGGCACGTGAAGGCGTGCTGGCCAACATCGACGACGTCGCCAAGGCCGAGCACTGGAACGATCTGCTGCCGCCGGTCGTGTCCGACATCATGAAGTACAAGGGCAGCTACGTGGCCGTGCCGGTCAACGTGCACCGCATCAACTGGCTGTGGACCAACCCGGCCGTGTTCGCCAAGGCCGGCGCCAAGGTGCCGACCAACTGGGACGAGTTCTTCACCGCTGCTGAAGCGCTGAAGAAGGCCGGCGTGGTGCCAGTGGCCCACGGTGGCCAGAACTGGCAAGACTTCACCACCTTCGAAGTGGTCGCACTCGGCATCGGCGGGCCCGACTTCTACAAGAAGGCGCTGGTGCAGCTGGACCAAGGCACGCTGAAGAGCCCGACGATGGAGAAGGTGCTGACGACCTTCAAGCGCGTCAAGGACTACACCGACAAGAACGCCCCGGGCCGCGACTGGAACCTGGCCACCGCGATGGTGATCAAGGGCGAAGCCGGCATGCAGATCATGGGTGACTGGGCGAAGGGCGAGTTCCTGGCCGCCGGCAAGGTGCCGGGCAAGGACTTCGGCTGCACCCCGGCCCCGGGCACCGCCAAGTCCTACAGCTTCAACATCGACTCGTTCGCGCTGTTCCAGCTGAAGGACGAAAGCAAGATCGCGGCGCAGAAGGAACTGGCCAAGCAGATCATGGCGCCTGAGTTCCAGGAGGTGTTCAACCTCAACAAGGGCTCGATCCCGGTGCGCCTGGGCATGTCGATGGACCGTTTCGACGAATGCGCCAAGGTCTCGGCCAAGGACTTCGTCGACACCGCCAAGTCCGGCGCGCTGCTGCCCTCGATCGCCCATGGCATGGCCGTTCCGTCGGCCGCTGAAGGCGCGATCAAGGACGCGGTCAGCCAGTTCTGGAACACCGACAAGATGACGGCCCAGGAAGCGATGGAAAAGATCGCCTCCGCCGCCAAGACCAAGTGATCCGGGGTTTCCTGAGAGTCTGATCTCCGTCGGTCGATCCCCCGCGCCAGCAGTTTTGGCGCGGGGCCGATCCTCAAGCCGCTGACACACACACAGCGGACTTTTCAACCCCCGCGCTAACTTTTGGCGCGGGGGCTTTTTCCCGAACCTGGCACACGCGTCGCTCCCACATGTCCGCCCCGTCCGCGTTGCGAACGCCCTGGCTGCCCAAGCTGGTCGTCGCCCCCTCGTTCGCGCTGTCCTTCTTCTTCATCTATGGGTTGATCGCCTGGAACGGCTATCTGTCCTTGTCGGTCTCGCGACTGCTGCCCAACTACGAGTTCGCCGGCCTCGCGCAATACGTGACGCTGTGGGAGAGCGAACGCTGGTGGGTCGCGCTGAAGAACCTCGGCATCTTTGGTGGCCTGTTCATCGGCGGCGGCATGGCGCTGGGCCTGTTGCTGGCGATCCTGCTCGACCAGAAGATCCGGGTCGAAGGCGTGCTGCGCACGATCTACCTCTACCCGATGGCGCTGAGCTTCATCGTCACCGGCACCGCGTGGAAGTGGATCCTGAACCCGGGCCTGGGCATCGAGCACCTGATGCACCAATGGGGTTTCGAGAACTTTGAATTCGGCTGGCTGGTCGACCCCGACAAGGCCATCTACTGCATCGTCATCGCGGGCATCTGGCAAAGCGCCGGCTTCGTGATGGCGCTGTTCCTGGCCGGCCTGCGCGGCATCGACGAGTCGATCGTCAAGGCAGCCCAGGTCGACGGCGCGAGCCTGCCGCGCATCTACTGGCGCATCCTGATCCCGTCGCTGCGGCCGGTGTTCTTCTCGACGCTGATGGTGGTGAGCCACCTCGCAATCAAGAGCTTCGACCTGGTGATGGCATTGACGGCTGGCGGCCCCGGCTACGCCACCGACCTGCCTGCCACTTTCATGTACACGATGGCTTTCAGCCGCGGCCAGATCGGCCTGGGCGCCGCCAGCGCCACGATCATGCTGGCGACAGTCGCCGCGATCGTCGTGCCTTACCTGTATTCGGAATTGAGGACCAAGAAATGAGCACTGCACGGCCGCTCCGAAAGTGCTCGCTCCCCCTCGGGGGGACGGCCTGCAAGGCCAAGGGGGTCCAATGACCAACCGCCTGACGTGGCACCGCATCGTGCTGTTCGGCGCGCTGGGCCTGTTCGCCGCCTTCTTCCTGACGCCGCTCTACGTGATGGTCGTGACCTCGCTGAAGAGCATGGACGAGATCCGCAACGGCACGCTGCTGTCGCTGCCCGTCTCGCCCGGCTTCGCAGCCTGGGCCAAGGCCTGGTCCGAGGCCTGCACCGGCACCGACTGCGGCGGCCTGAAGCCCTTCTTCATGAACTCGGTGATGATGGTCGTGCCGGCCGTCGCCACCTCCACGCTGATCGGCGCGCTCAACGGCTACGTGCTGAGCAAGTGGCGCTTTCGCGGCAGCGAGCTGATGTTCGCGATGATCCTGTTCGGCGTCTTCATGCCGATGCAGGTGGTGCTGCTGCCGATGAGCCAGGTGCTGGGCTGGCTGGGCCTGGCCAGCTCGGTGTGGGGGCTGATCGTGGTGCACGTGGTCGCCGGCATCCCGAGCACCACCCTCTTCTTCCGCAACTACTACGTCGGCCTGCCTGATGAGCTGATCAAGGCGGCGATGCTGGACGGCGCCAACTTCTGGCAGATCTTCGTGCGCATCGTGCTGCCGCTGTCGACACCGATCATGGTCGTCACGCTGATCTGGCAGTTCACCAACATCTGGAACGACTTCCTCTACGGCGTGGTGTTCTCGGGTGCCGATTCGAAGCCGATCACGGTGGGCCTGAACAACCTGGCCAACACCTCCAGCTCGGTCAAGGAATACAACGTCGACATGGCGGCCGCGATGATCGCCGCACTGCCGACGCTGCTGGTCTACGTATTGGCCGGCAAATACTTCGTGCGCGGCCTGACGGCCGGCGCAGTCAAGGGCTGAAGCCCGCCACTCGAAGCACACGTCGCCATGGCCATCACCCGCCGCCACTTCAGCGTTGCCACCGCCGCCAGCCTGGTTACCAGCGCCGCTGCCGCGGTGCCTGCACCGAACGGCGACTGGACCGCACTGCAGATCGTGCCGCTGACCGGCGTGAACGGCGGCGTGGGCTGGCATTTGAGCGTCGGCGCGCAAGTCGCCTTCGCCCAGGCCAATGCCGGCGGCCCGCCGCATGGCCGGTCGCTGCGGCTGGTGACGCTGGACGAAGAGCCCGGCCACATCGCGGACCAGGTGCGCGAGCGCCTGCGCAGCGACAACCCGGTCGCGCTGCTGGCTTGGCACGGCCGGCGCAGCGTGGGCGAGCTGGCACGCGCGCGGCTGCTCGAAGAGACCGGCCTGCCGATGCTGGGCGTGATGTCCGGCAGCCTGACCGCCCCCGGATTCGGCTCGCCTTGGCTATTCGCCACGCGCGGCAGTGTGTCCGACGAGATCGACCAGGTCTTCCGCCATGCCGAAACCACATTCGCCCGCCGCATCGCCCTGCTGACCAGCAACGACGAGGACGGCCACGAGATCACCGCCATCGCCCGCATGCGTGCGCCGCTGCTGGGCGTGACGCTGGCCAACGTGCAGCAGCACCTGGCCGAGACGGCCGAGGTAACCGACGCGGTGGCCTCGATCGTGCGCGTGCCGCATGACGCCGTGGTGCTGGCCACCAACACCGCGGCTGTGGCGTACTTCTCGAAGCTCTATGCCGCGGCCGGCGGCCGCGGCCGGGTGATCGTGCTGTCGTCGGCCGAGGCCACGCACTTGTCATCGGTGGTCGGCCCGGACACGGCGCGCGGCCTGCTCGTCTCACAGCTGGTGCCGCACCCGCGTGACCCCAAGCTGCGCCTGATGCGCGAGTTCGGTGCTGCCTACAAGCGCTTCGGCCCCGCCGGCATTGCGCCGACGCTGGCCATGACCGAGTCCTACATCGCCGCCCGCGTGCTGATCGATGCACTGCAGCGCGGCGGCGCATCGGCCACCGGGCCGGCGGTGCAGCAGGCTCTGGCCGTCGCACCGAAGGCTTTCGAACTCGCCGGCCTGCCCTTGAGCCTGAAACGCCAAGGCCCGCAGTACCACAACATGTCGGTGATCGGCCCCAGCGGCCAGCTGCTTTTCTGAACTGATCCACCTGGAGTCCATCCCCCCATGGGAGCCCTGTCCATCCGCAATGTGCGCAAGACCTTCGGCACCGTCGAAATCCTCAAGGGAATCGACATCGAGATCGAAGCTGGCGAGTTCCTGATCCTGGTCGGTGCGTCGGGCTGCGGCAAGTCGACGCTGCTGAACATGATTGCCGGGCTGGACGTGCCGACCAACGGCAGCATCCACATCGGCGATCGCGATGTGACCCACGCGCCCAGCCGCGACCGCGACATCGCGATGGTGTTTCAGAGCTATGCGCTGTACCCGAACATGAACGTCGCGCAGAACATCGTCTTCGGCCTGGAGATGCGCAAGGTGCCCAAGCCCCAGCGCRACGCGGCCGTGGACCGCGTCTCCAAGATGCTGCAGATCGGCCACCTGCTCGACCGCAAGCCCGGTCAACTGTCCGGTGGTCAACGCCAGCGGGTGGYGATGGGCCGGGCACTGGCGCGCGATCCGAAGCTGTTCCTCTTCGACGAGCCGCTTTCGAACCTGGACGCCAAGCTACGCGTCGAGATGCGCGCCGAGATCAAGCGCCTGCACCAGCGCACGCAGACCACCACGGTGTACGTCACTCATGACCAGGTCGAGGCGATGACGCTGGGCGACCGCATCGCGGTGATGCGTGATGGCCGGGTCGAACAGTTCGGCACGCCCGACGACATCTACGGCCGCCCGGCCACCCGCTACGTGGCCGAGTTCATCGGCTCGCCGGCGATGAACATCGTCGAGACGACGCGCAGCAACGGCGGGGTCAGCGCGCACGGCGTGATGTTGCCGCTCAACGACGAACAATCCACTGCACTGAAGAACAGCGCCGCCACCGCATTCAGCTACGGCGTGCGGCCCGAAGATGTGACGCTGGCCGAGCCTGGCTCTGCCAACACGCTGCCGGGCACCCTGGCGATGGTCGAGCCGACCGGCCCCGAGACCTACGCGATGGTCGACACACCGCTGGGCACCTGGACGGCGCGCGTCCCTGGCAAGGTGACCCAAGCGGTAGGCAAGCCGGTGGCTCTTGCCTGGAAAACGGGCGCGGTGCACCTGTTCGGCGCAGATGACCGTCGTGTTGCATAGGGGTACTGCAACGCAGGCAGTCGCGGCGTAGCATCGACCAAATGAAACACGTTCCGGACTTCCGCAGCCCCGCGTTCCTGCGTGAGCACCTGCTGCAGACCATGGCGTTTTACGACGAGCGGGCGATCGACCCGTCCGGCGGCCTGTACCACTTCCTGCGCGACGACGGCACGGTCTACGACCGCCACACGCGCCACCTCGTCAGCAGCACGCGCTACGTCTTCACCTTTGCCAACGCGGCTCGCTCGTTCCCCGAGCATGCACGCGCCGCACAGTGGCTGGACACGGCGCGCCACGCATTGGCCTTCGTCGAAAACGTCCACAAAGACCCGACCAGCGGCGGCTACACTTGGCTGCTGCACTGGGAAGGCGGCAAGAAGCAGGTCATCGACGCGACCCAGCATTGCTACGGCCTGGCCTTCGTGCTGCTGGCGCAGTCGCACGCACTGCGCGCCGGCATCACCGAAGCCCGCGCCGGGATCGATGCAACGCTGGCGCTGATGGAAAAGCGCTTCTGGGAGCCCGACGCCGGCCTGTACGCCGACGAAGCCGCGCCCGACTGGCAACTGCGCCCCTACCGCGGCCAGAACGCCAACATGCACGCCTGCGAGGCGATGCTGGCGGCCTACGAAGCAACCGGCGATGCCTTCTGCCTGCGCCGCGCCACCACGCTGGCCCAGTCGGTCACCCACCGGCTCGCCGCGCAAGCCCACGGCCTGGTCTGGGAGCACTACCAGACTGACTGGACGCCGGACTGGAACTACAACCGCCACGACCGCAGCAACATCTTCCGCCCCTGGGGCTTCCAGACCGGCCACCTGACCGAATGGGCCAAGCTGCTGCTGACGCTGGAGCGTCTGACGCCCAACGCGCCCGAAGACAGCTGGATGCTGCAC